>DLZS01000083.1:0-4794 GCA_003447275.1 Dialister sp. | reverse complement strand
TGCGCCGCACCACCATTCCTAATCCCCAATTCCTAATCCCTAGCCACTCATCCCTAGCTACTAGTCCCTAGTCCCTAGTCCCTAGTCCCCAGTCCTTAGTTTCCGCCTTTCATCATATCCTGCATTTCTTCGATCATGCCGACATTGCCGCTTTCGATGAGACGGCGGAATTCGTCGAGCTGGTTCTTGATCTCCTTCGACATTTCCGGAAATTCCGGCGCAATATCGCGCAGCGCCTTGATGACGATCTGCGAGACGACGTAGCGGGTATACCATTTATTATCCGCCGGAACGATGTACCACGGCGCAGCCTTTGTGCTGGTCGCCGTGATCATCTCGCTGTAAAGCTCCTGATAGCGGTCCCAGTAGCGGCGTTCATTGATATCTGCCATGGAGAATTTCCAGTTTTTCTTCTTGTTCAGGATGCGCTCGGCCAGACGGTTGCGCTGCTCATCCTTGGAGACATGGAGAAAGATCTTGATGACATGGAAGCCATTCTCCCCCAGATAGCGCTCCCAGTCCTTGATCTGCCGGTAGCGGGTATCCCAGATATTTTTATTGACCAGATTCTGCGGCAGCTTGTCCTCTTTGATGAGGTCATGCACGCGGGTCACGATGACATCCTCATAGTGGGAACGGTTGAAGATGCCGATATCCCCGCGGCGCGGCAGCGCGCGATTGATACGCCACATGTAGTCGTGGTCCTTTTCTTCACTGTTCGGCTGCTTGAAGGAAACGACATGGACGCCATTCGGATCCAGATGCGAGAAGACGTGCTTGATCGTCCCGTCCTTGCCTGCCGCATCCATCGCCTGCAGGACGATGATGAGCCCATAGGTACTCTGTGCATAGAGCTTTGCCTGCAAGAGATTGATCTCTTCCAATGCTTCCGGGAAAGCAGCTGTCTTGACGGCTTCCTTGTCGATGTCGATATCGCAGGCCGTGGCGATCTTTTTGAGGTTGATCTTATCGCCTTCCTTGGCGCGATAGCGGTCAATGTCGATCTTGATCTCAGGCATTTCTTTTTCCATGGTCGTTCTCTCCTTTTGATAATGATTGTTGTTATAAGTGTATTTGTTTCACGTGAAACAGGAAACGGAGCCTCGCTCCCATCCGCAAGCGGAAAGGATCTCCCGCTGACGCCCGAAATGGCGGCGCAAGAGGGCCTAAGCTCTGCCGCCTTACTTCTTGATCGCCTGCTGGATCTCTTCGAGCGACTTCACATCCACAGAGGAGATGAGCTTTTTGAATTTTTCAAGCTGCTCGGCGATGTCCGGAGCCAGCGGCGGGAACTGGGGATCGATCTTCTTCAGTGCCTGCAGTGTGATCTGCGAGACGACGTAGCGGGTGTACCACTTGTTATCCGCCGGAACGATATACCACGGCGCATAGTCTTTCGATGTTTTGGAGATCATTTCTCCGTAAATTTCCTGATACTGATCCCAGTACTGGCGCTCACGCATATCTGCCATGGAGAATTTCCAGTTTTTCTGCTGGTTGAAGATGCGGTCCATGAGGCGCTTCTGCTGCTCCTCTTTGGATACATGCAGAAAGATCTTGACCATGGGGAAGCCGTTGGCTGCCAGATATTTTTCCCAGTTTGTGATCTGCTCATAACGCTCTTCCCAAATGTCCTTGTGAATAAGATTTCTCGGAAGCTGCCCCTGATGGATCAGATCATGAATGCGCGTCACGATGACGTCTTCATACTGTGAACGGTTGAAAATGCCGATATTTCCGCGCTCCGGCAGGGCTTTATTGATGCGCCACATGTAATCATGGTCCTTCTCCTCACTTGTCGGCTGTTTGAAGGAGACGACCTTCACGCCGCCCGGATTGAGGCTCGCAAAGACATGGTTCACCGTACCGTCCTTGCCGGCCGCATCCATCGCCTGCAGGACGATGATGAGCCCGTAGGTATTCTGGGCATAGAGCTTTTCCTGAAGCGCCTTCAGTTTTTCGATGGTTTCCGGAAAATATCTTTCCTTCACTTCTGCTTTCTCGATCTTCACATCGCAGGCTGTCGGGAAATCCTTCAGTGAGATCTTTTCTCCTTCTTTGACGCGATACCGATCGATATCGATCTTTCCATTCTTACTCTCCGGCATACAGATCCTTCCTTTCTGTCTGACGGGCCATATATCCGCGGAAAATCAAGCCCATTTCTTTCGCATTTGCTTTTATTATAGTGCATTTTCCCCATATGCATTTAATAAAAAAGCAATAGAGACAGTTATAGAAAATTTATTCACAAAGCCGGAAGAAGGCAGGCTATAGTATAATAGAAGTAATGAGTAGCTGGTGAACAGGGACTAGGGATTAGGGATTAGGCTTACGATTTTCCCCAGCGCAGTAGCGCCCTACTATGAAATGAGCCTGTCAGGTTCAGATGGGACGAAAGGGGCGCACAATTCATATAGCCCCCTTATATGTATAACTTCGCCGCGCTTATCATTCTTATGCGCTGCACCAGCATTTTTCATTTCATATTTCACATTTCAACGGAGGCCTTTATGGACGAAGATAAGAAACCCACAGGAAAACGGTTTCGCCGGATGGAGAATATTTCCAGCGTATTTTCCTCCTCCGACCTGAACCATCGGCTCTTTGGTCACGAAGGATTCCAATTCTTCCTCTTCCAGAAGCGCTGGGAAAAGCTGGTGGGCCAGGTGATGGCGAAGGAGTCCTATGTCTCAAGCTATAAGAATGACGTGCTCTTCGTGACTGTCACGAATTCCGTCTTTCTCCAGCAGCTCTATGTCATCAAGAACGATATCCTTTCGCGCCTGTCGGAGGATGAATTCGGAAAGCGATTCACAGATATCCGCTTCATCGCCGGTCCGCGAAAGAAGAAATACCAGACCTTCACGACCTTAGATCCCATCAATCGCGCGATCGAAAAGGAACAGCGCATGTATGACCAGCCGCTGACAGACAAGGAGACCGACTGGATCCGGCACTGGGTCAGTACGCATATAGAAAAGGAAGCTCTGCAGGCTCCCTTCTCCGATATGATGAAGGCTGTCCTTCAGATCCGAAAAGGCGAGCTCGCCGCCGGCTACCACCCATGCCCGCGCTGCGGCGCACTCACGCCGCCGGATACCTCGCTCTGCAGCAGCTGCGAACGCAAAAACCGTCAGGAAAAGCGCGCCCGCATCATCGAGCTGCTTCGAAGGAATCCGCATTTCACCTTTCAGGAGGTCACGAGCCGCTTCCCCTGTACCTATCCGCTCTATGAGTCCTGCGTGAATCAGCTGATCCACGGATATAAGGAGCGCATTTTTCATCAATTTGCCCGCCCGGATGAGAAGCGCCGCCTCCTCGCTCTCCTGACCCATCGCCCCATCGAGTCCATGACAGACAAAGAGGCGGAAGAAGCACTGAAAAAGCTCCCCAAAAAGTCATGGTGAGAAAAGGGATACGATCGGCCGTTTCCAAGCCGCCGTCCCCTTCCCTGCTGCGCCTATTCCCGCCAATAAAAAAAGGTCGGCGTTCCTCTGACGAGGAGCACCGACCTTTTTTTATTTATTTTCCATTTCTATCACAGTCCCCATGCCGGCGAGTGCGGAATCGGTCCCTGTCATGAGTGTCTGGATCTTCTCTTTTTCCAGATACGCCATCAAAGCCTCCCTGCGCGCGGCATCGAGCTCGCTTCCGATGTCGTCTAAGAGCAGTACGGGATAGGAGCCCGTTTCCTCTTTGATGAATTCCATTTCCGAGAGCTTCATCGAAAGGATCGCTGTCCGCTGCTGTCCCTGCGAGCCATAGGCGGCGATGTCGAGCCCGTTCAGAAGAAACCGGAGGTCATCCCGATGCGGGCCGACAGAGGTATGCGCCAGACGGGCATCCATCTCACGATGCCTGGAAAGCATCGTCAGGTACCACTCCACCTCGGTGTGCGCCTCTTCTTCCCCCTGCTGCACATAGCGGATGGAAAGCGTCTCCTTCTCCCCCGTCAGATACCGCTCCAGCAAAGGGACCTTACGGTCCATTTTCGCGACCGTTTCCAGACGCTTCTTCACGAGGTAGGCTGCCCCCTTGGCGATCTGCATATCCCACAGATCCACTTCTGCTTTTCGTCCGGAGAGCTGCGCCTGACGGAAGGCCGCATTGCGCTGCTGCACGGCCCTGTTGTAGGAGAGGAGCGTCTCATAGTAGCGGGGAGAGACCTGTGAGATTTCCATATCCAGAAAACGGCGGCGGATGAGCGGCGCGCCTTTGATGAGCTGCAGCTCATCCGGTGTGAAGAGGACCGTCCGGAAGAGCCCTAGAAGTTCCTTGCGGCGGATCGGCGTATCATTCAGATAGAATTTCTTCCCCTGCCCGCGCACCATGCGGATCTTCAGCACATGCGAGGTCTGATGCACGCGGTAGGTCAAGAGGATCGAGCCCTCCTCCGCGCCGAGCCGGATCATGTCATTGTCATTCGCCGTGCGAAAGGACTTCCCCACGGAGCTGTAATAGATGGCCTCGATGAGATTCGTCTTGCCGCAGCCATTGGGGCCGGCGATGAAGGTTAGTCCCTTTCCGGGCTCTATGGTTTTATCATCCAGATTTCTGATATGGATCAGACGAAGCTTTTCGCAGTACATGGGAGATCCTTTCGTAGTTCCTGACTCGCAGTGGTTTCATTTCTTTCTCCTATTATACCCCATTTTCCCCACGAAAAAAGGCGATGTGAAGTAACGATCATCTCATTTTCGCATTCCATCTGCCGCGGGAAACTTGCAGCTCTCATAGGAGTGACCGTGAAACCTTATCCCAGCTGTCTTTCATACCATAGTCACCCTATCC
>DLZS01000103.1:0-7456 GCA_003447275.1 Dialister sp. | reverse complement strand
TTCTTCACAGCCCCTTTTTTATTTCCGTCCCTTCCACGCAAGGACACAGGATAAGACAAAAGCCACGGCGAGCATGGCAGAAAAGAGATGCAGCGTCGACGCGTAGCCGCCCGTCGTTTCCTTCATGAAAGAGAGGAGAAGAGGCCCCGCGACGCCTGCCATGCCCCATGCGGTCAGGATGGAGCCGTGGATGGAGGCGAGCTGCTTCACGCCGAAGAGATCCGATAAGAAGGCAGGCATGCAGGAGAAGCCGCCGCCGTAGCAGGAAATCACGGCGAGTACCAGCACCTCAAAGAGAAGGGCATCACTGACATGAGCCAGTGCATAAAAAGCAAAGACTTCGAACGCAAAGAAGATCATGTAGGTCACGCCGCGCCCGATCCAGTCGGAGACGGATGCCCAAAGGATACGGCCGGCGCCATTCACGATGCCGATGATACCGACAAGGGAGGCTGCCTCGGCCGCACTCATGCCGATGATCTCCTGCGCCATGGGCGAAGCCACGGCAAGAAGGCCGATGCCGCAGGTGATATTCGTGAAGAAGATCCACCACAGCACATACCATTTCCATGTGTGCATGGCCTCTTTGCGCGTGAGACCTTTGGCCTGAGCTGTCTTTTCCCCATCCTTTCGGATCTCTTCCTCAAGCACCTCTTCCAAAAGCATCGGGATCTCCCCCTTCCTCGGCGGCCGGATGTAGGAGGCGGAAAGGATCATGACCAGCGCATAGGCAGCGGCGAGGATGAGGAAATTCTCCGTGAGCCCGAAGCGATCGACAAGATAGCGCATGGCAGGGCCTGCGATGAGCGCTGCGAAGCCGAAGCCCATGATGGCCAGCCCCGTCGCAAAGCCGCGATGCCGAGGAAACCATTTCACAAGCGTAGAGACAGGCGTGATATAGCCCGTACCAAGACCAATGCCCCCGATGGCTCCGTAGAAGAGATAGAGCAGGAAAGCGGACTGACAGTGAACCGCCGCCGCTGTCCCAAGGAGACCCGTACTGAAAAAGACGGCAGAGACCATCCCGCTCCGAGACGGCCCCAGCCGCTCGACCAGAGGGCCTAAGAAGCCTGCCGAAAGCCCCAGAAACAGGATCGCGATCGAGAAGGCCCAGGTGGTCGCAGAAAGCGAGAGCCCCATCGTCTCCATCACAGGGCGCGTCAGGACGCTCCATGCATACACACTTCCGATAGACATGTGGATCCCCACAGCCGCCATGGCAGTGAGCCAGCGATTTCTTTTCATCAAAAAATCCCTCCATTTTTGAAATGAAGGGAAATCTGTGCGCTCCCGTTCCTGCGATGCCATGTAGCAGGCATCGCAGGGAAACGAAAACCGCCTGAGCAGATTTCCCTGCCCAGACGGTCGGCTTTTTCATGAGACCCGCAGTCCACGTGGTTCATTCCACCTATTTCCGTCAGTTCCGCGGCTCATCTATATTGTATATCTAGCCTAGCATGGATACGAGAGATTGTCAATGGGAAGCGTCCCTCCAAAAAACATCTTCTCCCTCCGATCAATAGGCGCACGGGACATGCCTTGCCAATGCCATTTGCCAGTTTCTTATTTTTTAATGAAAACCGCCCTCCAGATCTTCATCATCATTCATGCATCATATGCATAGGATGCCGGCTTTCCCCCCCCATTTTATTTGCTAATTACGCAATACAAATTGTACGGTATGATATTATTTATATGTCATAATGCCTAATCTTATCGGAAAATTCGCAGATTCTCCGTATCCCCATACCCCCTATAGGTATCTTCACATTTTTCATTCAATATTTTTTGTCATGTATAAATATTTGTGCTAATTATTTGTTTACCTGTTATAATTTATATGATATAATTTGTAAGAAGTTGTAAGGAACTGCTAAATAATAAGAATACGACCTCATGTTCTGCCGCTTCTGCCTTATTCTTTTTTAAAGAGTAACCTGGGAAACCACTCTTCATCTGCTATCATTCAGCCAACAAGGTCCCATTCCCGACCTTGTTTTTTGATGCCCTTTTTCAGGAAATTGCGTCAAATCGGCTGTGGGGAAAAGGCAGATGACCCTCCCAGTTATTTTATAAAATTCTATGTATTATCAAGAAATTGGAGATGATGAGTTTGTCAATGAAGCAGCTTGGGATGCGATTGGGCGAGATGGTTCTCGTCTTGATCGGCATCAGCTTCATTACCTTCTGTCTGATCATGCTCGCTCCGGGTGACCCCGTCAGGCAGATGATCGCCGGTAATGAAGATATTATTGTTAGTCAGGTAGAGATCGACGCACTCCGCCATGAACTGGGTCTGGATAAGCCGTTCCTTCTGCAGTACCTGGACTGGCTCGGCAGAGTCGTACAGGGTAATTTTGGTTTCTCCTTCATGATGAAGAAGCCGGTCATTGATGCAGTCATGGAAGCCCTCCCTGCATCCGTCATTCTGGCGCTGGCCTCCTCCCTCTTCATGCTTGTCTTCTCCATTCCGCTCGGCATTTATACCGCTGTCAAGCAGAATACCTGGTTTGACTACCTCGTCCGCGGCTGCACCTTTGCCGGTGTCTCCGTCCCGAACTTCTGGATGGGCCTCATGCTCCTTTGGATCTTCGCACTGAAGCTCTCCCTCTTCCCGATCGTCGGCGGTTCGATTTCCCTCGAAAATCTGATCCTGCCGATGTGCACTCTGGGCATCGTCATGGCATCGAAATACACCCGTCAGGTACGTGCCACGGTGCTCGAAGAACTGCATCAGGACTACGTCATGGGCGCACGTGCCCGCGGCCTCTCGGAAAGCCACATCCTCTGGCGTGAAGTCCTGCCGAATGCCCTCCTCCCGCTGGTCACCCTCTTCGGTCTGGCCTTCGGCTCTCTCCTGGGCGGTGCCGCTGTCGTAGAAATCGTATTTTCCTGGCCGGGTCTGGGCTACATGGTCGTACAGGCCATCACCTACCGTGACTTCCAGACCGTACAGGCCATCGTTCTCTGGATCGCTTTCATGTACATGATGATCAACCTCATCGTCGACCTGTCCTACAACCGTCTCGATCCAAGACTCAGAAAGGGAGGTCACTGATATGGAAAGCTTAGTCAAAGGCTTCAAAGAAAATAAAGCCTTCCGCTTCACCTCTCTTCTGGTCGTCCTTCTTCTGGCGATCACATTCCTTGCTCCTGTCATCGCTCCTTATGACCCGCTCTCCGCTGTCATGAAGGATGCGAACCAGGCACCGTCTGCGGCGCATCTCTTCGGCACAGACAAGCTCGGACGTGACGTACTCTCCCGTATCCTCTACGGCGCGAGCTACTCCCTGACCTCCGTCATCGCCCTCGTAGCCTGCATCTTCGTCGTAGGCACCACGATGGGCATCATTTCCGGATACTTCGGCGGCATCGTCGATATCGTCATCATGCGTATCGCTGATATGATGATCTCCTTCCCGGGCGTCATCCTTGCGATCGCAATCGCCGGTATCATGGGCGGCTCCCTCGTCAATGCGATGATCGCACTGACTGCGGTCACATGGACCAAGTATGCCCGCCTCTCCCGTTCTATGGTTCTCAAGATCAAGCGCCGTGAATTCGTCGATGCGGCTGTCGTATCCGGCGGTTCCTCAGTGCATATCCTCTGGATCCACATCCTTCCAAACATTCTCCCGCTCATGGTCATCACCGCGGCTGCTGATATCGGCGCCATGATGATGGAGCTTGCCGGACTCTCCTTCCTCGGCTTCGGCAGCCAGCCGCCGGCTCCGGAATGGGGCCTCATGCTGAATGAAGGCCGTCAGCAGCTCCAGACAGCTCCATGGCTGATGTTCTTCCCGGGTCTCTCCATCTTCATCACCGTCGTCGTCTTCAACCTTTGGGGCGACTCCCTCCGCGATGTCCTTGACCCGAGAAATGAAGGATAAGGTTCAGGGTTCAAGGTGGCAGCATCGCCGCGAATACATATGAGGCGATGCCCGAAAGTGGTATTTAAGTCACTAGTCACCAATCCCTAATCCCTAGCCACAAGACACTTGTCACTAACTCATGTTTATTCCCATTATTTTTTATATTATTTACCCGAAAGGAAGCGTACACGATGAAATCTATTTACAAAAAAGGTGCCCTCTTTGCAGCAGCAGCTCTCATGGCTTTTGGTCTTTCCGGCTGCGGCGGTGACTCCGGCAATGCCTCCAAAGGTCCGAAGGACACCCTGACTGTCGGCGTTACGAACTTCGCAGACAGCCTTGAACCGACCGATAACTACTTCGGCTGGCAGGTCATGCGTTACGGCATCGGCGAATGTCTCGTTCACTTCGATGACAAGATGAATGCAGAACCATGGGTCGCTGAAAGCTGGAAAGTCTCTGACGACAAGATGTCCTGGACCTTCAAGATCAAAGACATTAAATTCTCCAACGGCACCCCGGTCACCGGCGAAGCTGTCAAGAAATCCATTGAACGTACCTTCGCAAAAGCACCGCGTGCGAAAGCCATGTTCGAACTCGACCACATCACCGCTGACGGCCAGAACGTCACCATTTACACCAAGAAGCCGGTCGCTACCCTCCCGGGCATGCTGGGCGATCCGCTCTTCATCATCGTTGATGTCGCTTCCGACGGCAAAGTAGACTTTGCAAAACAGGGTCCGGTCTGCACCGGTCCATACATGGTCAAGTCCTTCTCCAAGGCAAAAACCGAACTCGATGCAAACCCGAACTATTACGCAGCTGTTCCATTCAAGCACACCATCGTCAACACCATCGACGACCCGAATACCCGTGCTATGGCTCTGCAGAAGGGTGAGATCGATATCGCTGTCAACGTAGCACCTGGCGACATGCAGCTCTTCTCCGATCAGAAGAAATTCACCACCTCCACCATTTCCTCCATCCGTGACGTACTCGCCCGCCTCTCTGTGAAAGAAGGCAAGCCGCTCGCTGATAAGAAAGTCCGTCAGGCACTGATCCAGTCCCTCGACCGCGACACCTACTGCAAGGTCCTCCTGAAAGACACCTTCACTCCTGGCGGCCCGCTCCTTCCGCCGTCCCTTGACTTCGGCTTCGATGAACTCAGCAAATCCTATCCGGATAAGACCAATGTAGAAAATGCAAAGAAACTCCTCGAAGAAGCAGGCTGGAAAGATACCGACGGCGATGGCTATGTCGATAAAGACGGCAAGCCGCTCGAACTCGACTTCATCTTCTACTCCGGCCGTGCAGAACTCCCGCTCTTCGCAGAAGCTACCCAGTCTGACGCTAAGAAAGTCGGCATCAAAGTCAACCTGAAGAACGTTGACTACAACGTCCTCGACGGCATCGGCACCCGCGGCGAATATGACCTCCTGATCTCCAACGTTCTCTCCGAACAGGCAGGCGATCCGGAAGTCTTCATCAACATGTACTGGAAGACCAACACCAACGGCTCCAACCCGCAGAACGGCTCCGGCTACTCCAACCCGGAATACGATGCACTCTCCGATCAGCTGGCTTCCGAATTCGACCCGGCTAAGCGTAGAGACATCATCATCAAGATGCAGAAGATCATCCAGGATGACGCTGCGACCCTCGTCTTCGGCTACCCGCAGACCAATATGATCTCCAGCAAAGCCGTAGAACATGCGGACATCAAACCGTGCGACTACTACTGGATCACCAAGGACATCACTCCGGCAAAATAATTTATTTAGCCAGCAGTTTGCTCTAAGCAGTAGGCGGCCAGCCATTTGCGGTTTGCTGCCTACTGCTTACTGCTTACTATTTTTACAAGGAGACTTTCATGCTATTAGAAGTCAAAAACCTGGGAATTGCCTACGGCGACAAGCCCCCCATCGTTCAGGGCGTCACATTCAACCTGGATGAGGGCGAGATACTTGCCATCGTCGGCGAATCCGGCTCAGGGAAAACCACCGTCATCCGTGCTATCCAGCACGTCCTGCCCGGCGGCGGTCATATAGCGGAAGGTCAGGTCATTCTTGAAGGCGAAGATACCCAGAAGCAGACTCCTGAAATGCATCGCGCACTCTGTGGCACAGACGTCTCCATGATTTTCCAGGACAGCGGCGCCATGATGAATCCGATCCGCACTATTGGCACCGAATTCCGTGAATTCCTCGCCGTCCATGGCATCAAGGACGACAAGGAAGCCCATGACCTGATGATTTCCATGATCGAAATGGTGCGTCTTCCCAACCCGGAGCACATCCTGAAATGCTATCCCTACGAGCTTTCCGGCGGTATGCGCCAGCGCGTCGGCATCGCTATGGCGATGGCCATGAAGCCAAAGCTCCTCTTGGCCGATGAACCGACCTCCGCTTTGGACGTCACAAACCAGGCCATCATCGTCAAAGAAATGATGAATGTCCGTGACAAGATGAATACCGCTATCATCATCGTCACCCACAACATGGGCGTATCCTGCTACATGGCGGACTACATCATGGTCATGAAGAAAGGCCGCGTCGTCGAATACGGCAAAGCAGAAGATGTCATTTATCACCCGAAGGAAGAATACACCCGTATGCTCCTTGCGGCTGTTCCGAAGATGGGAGGCAAAGACGCATGAAAAACTACGGAGAAGAAATCCTCCAGATGGTCGACATCTGCAAGGTCTTCGACCTCGGTGACGGCAAGAAGCTCCATGCAGCCGAAAATGTCAATGTCACCATCCACAAAGGGGAGACCGTCGGTATCGTCGGGGAATCCGGCTCCGGCAAGTCCACCCTTGCCAAGATGCTGACCCGTCTTTACTCCATGACCAGCGGGAAAATCATTTTCCACGGCAAAGACATCACAGATCTCAAAGGCGAAGCTCTCCGCCAGCACCGCAAATCCATCCAGATGGTCTTTCAGGACCCCTCCACCGCTTTCAATCCGAAGCAGCGCGTCAAGGAGATCATCTGCGAACCACTTGAAAACTTCGGCATGATCGATAAGAAGGATGTCGAAGCCAAGGCGAAGGAAATGCTCCGTCTGGTCGATCTTCCCGAAGATTTCGCCGATCGCTATCCGAACAACATGTCCGGCGGCCAGCGCCAGCGTATCGCTATCGCACGTGCTCTGGTCCTCGAGCCAGAGATCATCGTCTGCGACGAAGCCACCTCTGCTCTGGACGTATCCGTCCAGAAGACCGTCCTCGATCTGTTGGATCGTCTGCAGAAAGAGACCCACGTGGCCTACATGTTCATCTGCCATGACCTTGCTCTCGCAAACAGCTTCTGCGACAACATCGTCATCATGCAGCATGGCAAGGTCGTAGAAAAGATCCATGACCTCAGAGAAGCGAAGGATCCATACTCCAAGAAGCTCCTCGCTTCCGTCTTCACCATCGAAGAAGGAAAGAACAAGGTCCTTCCTGACGAGCTCTTCAACTGATCGCATTTGTTCAATCAAAAACCGCCAGCCTTTCGCCGGCGGTTTTTTTGCTGTCCATCCTTAAAGGACTGCAAGGAGAAATGCCCCTTTTTACTTTGCTTTCATTTGGTTCAGGGTTC
>DLZS01000090.1:3098-16507 GCA_003447275.1 Dialister sp. | reverse complement strand
GCCCCGCAGGGGCGGATAGGGCAGAAATGGTATGAAAGACAGCCGAGATAAGGTTTCTCGGTCACTCCTATGAGAGCTGCAAGTCCCCGCGGCAGATTGAAAGCGAAAATGAGATGATCGTTATTTCACATCACCTTTTTTACGCAATGACGATATTCTTATCTACAAAGCAGCAAATGCTCTGGCGAGCTCCTGGGTATATGGATGCTTGGGGTGATGCAGCACATCCTCTGTCTGCCCGATCTCCACCAGCTCTCCTGCCGACAGGATCCCCACGCGGCTTGCCATCGCGGCAAGGACATCCAGGTCATGAGAAATGAAGAGATAGGAAATCCCCAGATCCTCCTGCAGCTCTTGCAAGAGGGTCAGTATCTCTGCCTGCACCGATACATCCAGCATCGAAGTCGGCTCATCCAGGATCAGGACCTCCGGTGAGATGAGGAGCAGCCGAGCAAGCGCCACACGCTGGAGCTCCCCGCCGGAAAGCTCGGCAGGAAAGCGTGAGAGCAGCTCGCGACGAAGCTGGAGACGGGACAGCATCTCCTGCATGCGATCCTCGAAGCACTCCATTTTCCCATAGAGACGAGAAGGCTCTTCGATACTCTCTCGGATCGTCATACGCGGATGAAGCGCGGCCGCAGGATTTTGAAATATCATCTGCATCGTGCGGCGCGCTCTGAGCATCTCTTTCCCGGAAAGGCCGCCAAGATCCACCCCGCGATAGAGCACGACCCCTCCATCTGGCGCGAGAAGCTGCATCAGGATACGGATGAGCGTCGTCTTCCCCGCACCGCTCGTCCCCGCGATCCCCAGCGTCTCTCCTTTCGAAAGCGTGAAGGAAATATCCTTCAGCACATCCTTCTTCACCTTCCGCAGATATCCGGTCGTGAAGGACTTCGAAATATGCTGTACATCTAAAAGCATGGGCGCTCCTTTCCTTAAATAGTGACTGGTAGCTGGTGACTGGTGACTAGGGATTAGTAGCTTGTCTCTAGCCACTAGTCACTCATCACCCCGCATTTCACAAAATGCACCTCTCCCACTTTCCTCATCGTCTGCCTCTTTTCACAGCCTTTCCCGCAAAGCGCACAGCGCTTCCTAAAAATGCAGCCGTCCTCAAGATGAGAAAGATCCGGCGGATTTCCGGGGATGGGATGAAGACCGCGGGAAGGTGCCGCAGCGAGAAGTCCCCGCGTGTAAGGGTGCTGCGGATTCTTGAAAATATCCGCTACGCTCCCCTGTTCGAGGATTTCCCCCGCATACAGCACCACCACGCGGTCAGCGAGACGTTCTGCCAGTGCGAGGTCGTGAGTGATGAGCAGCATCCCCCTTCCTGCCATCTTGATCTGAAGAAACATATCTGCCACCTGTTTCCGGACGAGCGGATCCAGGCCCTTCGTCGGTTCATCCGCGATGAGCCACTCTGGGGAAGGCAGGGTCATCATCGCCGCCATGACGCGCTGCGCCATACCGCCGGAGAGCTGGTGCGGATGGGACGAATACACACGGATCGGATCGGCAAGACCGTACTTTTCCAGCTGTGCAAGAGCACTCTTCCTGCTCTTCTCCTTCCCCCAACCCAGCCTTTTTCGTAAGACTTCTGTCACCTGCCGTCCGACGCGCATCAGCGGATCCATGGCAGAGATCGGATCCTGTGCGATCCAGCCAATGCGATTTCCTCGGATCTCATTCATTTCTTTCTCAGAAATCTGGAGAAGCTCCTTTCCATCATACGAAATGCTTCCGGTCATCTTCGCATTTTCGGGAAGAAGACGCATGATGGCCGTCCCCAAGATCGACTTCCCGCTTCCCGACTCGCCGACCAGCGCCGTGATTTTCCCCTCGTGAAAGAGAAGACTCACATCACGAAGCACGCGGACATATCCCGTCGAAGAAGGGAAAGTGACGGATAGTTGCTTGACTTCGATGTCCATAGAGATGGCTCCTTTCATAAGAAAATAGGTGTGGTGGGTTCGACGGGTTCAATGGACTCAATAGGTTCAATGGGGATAGGCGGGCGCATAACAATCAGAAGCGCCGCGTGTATAAATAGAGCGATTCCATCATTCGGCATTTTAGTCACTAGTCACAAGTCACTCGAGGCTCCTAATTCCCAGGGGAACACTGCTTTCAAACTTTAAAAGATTATCCCGCATCATTTCCTCATTCGTTCTCTCATCGCATCTCCCAGCAGATTGATCGAAAGACAAAAGAGAGTGATGCCTGTACCGGGAGCGATCATCATCAGCGGGTATGAGCGGAAATAGGTCCTCGCATCAGAAATCATGACGCCCCAATCCGCCGTCGGAGGAGAGACACCCAGTCCCAAATAGGACAGCGCCGAAGCCGAGAGCAGCGAAGTCCCGATGCGGAGCGTCAATAGCACGATGACGACGGGAAGCACATTCGGAAGTACATATTTCCTTACGATGTACCCATGGGATGCCCCCAAGCTTTTGATGCTTTCCATGTAGAGCTCCCCACGAATACGTATGACCTCACTCCTCACGATACGCGAAAAACCCGCCCACGAGGTCAGAGTCAATGCGATGATGAGGCGGAAATTGTTCTCCGGAAGGATCGCCGCGACCGCGATCATAAGACTCATCCCCGGAAGTCCCTGAAATACAGCCACAAGACACTGGATCCCCCGATCCACCCAGCCGCCAAAGTAACCGGAAAGGATCCCCAGCATAAGGCCAAGAACCATGGTACAAAACGCCGCCACAAAGGCAAAAGCCACTGACGTCCGCGCCCCATAGATGGTACGGGAAAGAATATCACGCCCCAGCGCATCCGTCCCCAGCCAGTGTGAGGATGACATGCCTTCCAGGATTTCCTCCGTAGATACCGCTGTGGGATCATAGGGCGCGATCCATGGGGCAAAAAGCGCGAGGAATACGATCCCCATCGCCAGAAAAAGCGCCATTCCATAGATCCAGTGAAGCTCCTTCTTCATCAGCCCTCCCTCGCTTTCGGGCTCAGCAAATAGTAGCTGAGATCAACCAGATAATTAAATACGATGAAAACTGTCCCACTGACCAGCACATAGCCCTGAATCACCGGATAATCCCGTCCCCAGATAGCCGAAAGTACATAGCTTCCAAGCCCGGGTATGGAAAAAAGATTCTCGATAATGACCGAGCCGCCCAGAATCGAGGCAAAAAACGTCCCCAGCATGGTCATGACCGGCATCAGGGAATTGAGCAGGATATGATGGATTTCTATATACGAAGCGGGAAGTCCCTTCGCCCGCTCTGTCAGAAGGAAGGGCTTCTCCATCACGGAAAGGACTGACGTCTGCTCCAGACGCAGCACCGCAGCCGCCGTCCCTGCCGCCAGCACAAAGGAGGGCAATATCATATGAAGCGCATCGCCGTACCCGGACGAAGGCAAGAGCTGCCACTCTTCGGAAAAAAGCAGCATCATCACGATCCCCAGCCAGAAAGACGGCACAGAAATAAAGAAGAGCGCCACGAGCTGAAGTCCGATATCCGACGCATGACCCTTCCTACGCGCCGCCCAGATCCCCGCGGGGATGCCGAGCAGGATCACCCATCCCATTGACCAAAGAGCCAGATGGAAGGTGACAGGAAATCTTCGGAGAAGCTCAAAAAGCACTGGCTTGTGCGTCAGATAAGACAATCCCAGATCCCCCATCAGTGCATGCATGAGCCATCTCGCATACTGCATCCAGAAAGGCTGGTCCAGCCCCATGCTCTCCCGCATCGCAAGAAGCTCCGACTCCGTCGGCTCCACCGTCCCGTCCATCGTAAGGACAGCCATCGCCGGATCCCCCGGAGCCAGCACCCCCAGGAAAAATGCGAGAATCGTCAACCCGATGAGGAAGGGGATCAGGAAGAACAGGCGGGATAGGGCGTAGAGAAGAAATGATTTCATAAGGACCTCCTTTCGGGAATGGGGATTAGGGTTCTGAGAGTTAGCTGCCACTTGATTATACTTAAAAGGTTCGGGGTTCGGGGTTGTAGTGCGGCGCAAAAAATCAGAAGCGCCGCATATATAGGGGCGATACCCGATCTCTTTTTCCCTCCTTCCCTTGGAAGGAGGTGCCCCGAAGGGGCGGAGGTTGGCTTGGGCCTCTCTCCATCGGCCAACCCCTTGCCCTCCGGGCATTCCCCTTCCAGAGGGAGGGGATAGATAAAGCGAAGTTTGAAAGCAAGGATGAGTGGCCAGGGATTAGGGACTAGGGATCGGGTTCAAAAGGGTTGATGCGGCGCGAAATCATAATGAAGCGCCACAAATGAAAAAACCGCATTTCCCCACATCGTCATCCCGACCGTAGTGGAGGGATCTTTCTTGCAGGCAGTTTGATGCTCTATGTGAGATGGTTCATGCAAAGCTTATGGAGCATTCATCGGATGAACGTAGTACCATAGAGATCTCCAAGCTTCGCTCGAGATGACAAGACGGGAAAATCTCCCCCTTCACTCCTTCCACGCCACCTTGTCCAGCGTAATGCCATAGACCGCCGCATGGTAGCCTGTGATTTTTTTCGAACAGACAGCGAGATTCTCATCTTCCAAGAGCGGGATGACCGCCGGATGGAGGAGAAGCTCTTCCCGGATCTCATTGTAGAGCACCTGCCGATCTTCGATCTCATAGGTATGAGTAAGCGCATCAAAGGCTGCATCTATTTTCGGATTGGCATAGCAGAAATGGCTGGCAAGATTCGTCGCACCATCGCTATGAAAGAACTCTCTCAAAAGCGAAGTCGGATCGAGATTTCCCAGCCCCCTCGTCCCGATGGCGAGATCGTAATCCCCTTCCTTCATCATTTTCCTTGACGTCAGACCATCCACCATCACGATCTTGACATCTAGCCCGAGATCCTTCAGCTCCGCCTGCAGAAATTCAGAAATGACCTTGTAAGGGTAACGCTCGGCGCCATACTGTGGCAGGAGGAATTTCACCTCACACCGGGCATCCCCCAGCACTTCTCGCGCAAGTGCCTTCGCCTCAGCAGGATCATAGATCGGCGGCTCCAGTCGCGAAAAAGGATTCGTACTATTCAAGAAGCTCCGCGTCGGTGTAGCGAATCCCGCAAAATAATACTTCACGATCTTTTCCCTATCGATGGCCAGATCCAGCGCCCTTCGCATTCGTTCATCGGAGAAAGGGAAACGGCCGCCATTGACAGAAAGATAGTGGGAAATCGTCGAGTGCGCACTGTCTACCGAGAAATCCCCCGTTCGCATGAGCTCCCTCACCATCATCGGTGTCAGTCCGCCCAGATCTAAGACCCCCTGCACCTCTCCCGAACGCATCGCCGAATATCGCGCCTCCGACGAAGTGATCACGCGGATACGGATCCGCTTCGCCTTTGCTTTTTCGCCATGGTATCCATCAAAGCGCGAAAGGAGCGTATAGTCATCCGCCTTCCTGTCAATGATCTGAAAAGGCCCTGTGCCCGCTGCGATTTTCGTGAAGTCTCCCGTTTCTCGATCAAAAGAAACCGGACTGAACATCGCGCTCCCCCAGCCCGCCATGCGATAGATCAGCATGGGGACAGGCCGCTCGAAATACAGATGGAGCGTGTAGTCATCGTCCGCCTCATAACGGACAAGCCCCGGGTAAATGCGCGAGACCAGATAACCATAGAAGGAAGATGGCTTGTACCCCATGTGCGTTACGCGGTAGATATTCTCTCGCGCCGCATGTGCATCGAAGGAAACCCCGTCATGGAACTTCACCCCCTTCTTCAGATGAAAAATCCACTCCGTCTTCTCCGCATTCGACTCCCAAGACTCGGCGAGCATCGGCATGACTTTCCCATCATCAGAAATCCCGACCAGCGACTCCCAAGTCTTCAGGATCACGGTGGAGTAGTAGGGATCCTTCTCCCCCGGCGAAAGATCCCGCCCCGCCGCGAGCACGATCTCTTTCTCCTCTCCCGTCTTCGGCGCATCCCCGCAGCCCGCGAAAGCGAGCGGGAATAGCAGGAGGAAAAAGAGAGATAGATAGCGAAAGAAAATACGCATAGGGATTCACCTCTTTTCTTATGGAAACTTTTGAGAATAGGGGAATAGGCGGCCGCAAGGCCGCCTATTATTATAATACATATATTAGAAGTGAAGTTTAGCCGTGAAGGTGAAAGTACGCGGGAGTGACAGATAGACCTGATTGCCACGGGAAACCATCCAGTAGTCTTTGTCGAATACATTGTTGCACATCAGGGAGAGTTCTGCCGGAGTCTTGCCGAAGTGTGTCTTATAGGTAGCGCCCAAATCGAAAATGGTATAGCCGCCAGCCCAGATTTTCTCATTCATGACTGGAGTTCTGCCGGTATAGATGCCGCGGCCAAGGATGCTCCAGGATTCATTCGGATTGTATTCCGCACCGAAGACAGCCGTCCACTGGCTGGTGCCATTGACGCGAACACCGTCCAGCTGACCTTTTGTTGTTTTTTCCTGTTTGGCATCAAGGTGGGAAAGACCGCCAAAGACATTCCACTTGTCAGTCAGCTTGCCATTGACAGAAAGTTCAACGCCTTTATGACGCGCTTCCCCGTCTTTAGACTGGAAAGGTTTGCTAAATCCCGGCTTATAGACGCTAATCAGATTATCCTGTTTCAGGTCATAGTATGCCAGTGTCCAGAGCAGATCATTCTTCATGTATTTGAAGCCGATTTCATTCTGCTTTGTCTTGAGAGGTGGGAGAACGTCTCCAAAGTTTTCAAATGTGGTGTTGACGCCCGTACCGCAGTCAAAGTTTTCGGAATGGCTCGCATAGATAGACATATTTTCGTTTGGATGGTAGATCAATCCGTAAGTCGGGCTGGTGTCATCGCTTTCCATTCTATCGATGCCTGTTACTTCGCTGCTGGTTGCATTTTTATATTTATATGCATTTGACACTGCTTCATGTTTATGGACACCCAGCACGGCATTCCACTTCTCATAAGTCATGTAGTCGACCAGAGAGTAACTCTTGATACGTGTCTTATTATTCCAGCGGGTATCGAACTTTGTTGGTGCAGCCAATGTCTGATGGATGCCAGTGTACAGGTCACCAGTACCAATATTTACCAGCGAGCCATTGTTGTACGCACTTTTTCGATTTCTCCATGCCTGATTATAAGAAAGGGTAATGTCATGCTTCACATCCCCTGTATTATAATGTGCGGTCGTTCCCACCTGCCAGTAATAATACTCCTGTGGCGTCGCTCCTGGTTTAGCCGTCACAGTCAAAGTACCGTCTTCTTTTAACACATAACCGCTACCACCATTCGCCATGACGTTGCGGTCGAGATTGTTTCTCTGCATGCCGAAATTGAAGAACCCATCCCAGTGTTCATTGAATTTCTGATCATGATTGTACGTCATCAGCCAGCCATGGGTCGATTTCACCATACCATCAAAGCTGTAATCGTTCGAACCTTTCGGTACTGCCGGCAGTTTTGTCACACCGCTGTCAAGAATGAACCAGCGCAGCCCGCCCTGAATGTCCAGATTTCTATAGCCGATGAAGAGATTATCCTTCGCGTGTTCCGTGGTATGGTCGATATTGGCAAAAATACCCTGTCCATTGATTTTCGTCCCTTTGACAGACGTTCTGCCATTGAGGTTTTCTGTCGTGATACGAACGCCCCATTCCTTCTTGTCCCCGAAACGTTCGCCATAGTCAAGGTATTCTCCAAAGAGACCGCGGCCAGAAATCGTCTGCGTGTAGTCGAGTACTCTTTCATCCGGAGCCACCTTCGTCTTCACACTGATAATGCCGCCCGGGTTAGTGGTTTCATACTGTACACCTGTACCATAGATCCCTACGTTTGGTCCAGAAAGAACTTCCAGGGATTCGATCGGATACAATGGGGTATTGAACTGTGTAAATACGCCCGGTACATTATTTACATAGAAATTCGTACCATTTGTACGAAGACCACGGAAGAAAAAGTCGCCATGCAGAATCGATCCCGACTGACGAACAGATGGCGAATTGGCGAGAAGCGCATCCATCGGTTTATCCGGACCGGTGAATGTTTCCATAGCTTTTTCGGTAAAGTTCATCTGCGTAAATGGGACGTCCAGCGTATTTTTTCCACTCAAAAAACCTGTCTGCGATTTGGTATAGACGAAATCGCCAGGCAGGACTTCACGTTCCTTATTTCTGTCACCAATGACAACGACTTCAGCGAGCTGCGTCACCGCAGGTTCTTCTGCAAAGACAGTACCCCCCCTAAAATTCCGGCAGCAGCCAGAGTTCCAAGGATGAGGCACGACAACATTTTCCCTTTTTTCATAAATATCTCTCCTCGATAAAAAACTCGCCAGCATATAGCCAGCATGAAATAATATATATTCCATTCCCGAAGCGCCGTGTATCCAAGTTTCCACGCGCAGGGAAAAGAAAGCAGTATAAATGACTAGGGATTAGGGATTAGTGGCTAGGGGCTAGCCCCATAGAACCTATATTTCACGATTCCCGAAAGTACGAGATCACTTCCACGATTCGTTTCGAATGCCAGACGTAACCATTCCCATCCTGCTCAGCGCGCTCTTTGAAAAGCGGCTCAAGCTCGGTATTATAATTCAAGTACGACATTTCGCCCAAATCCTCCACCATTTCTTTCTCCGCCGCTTCCCAGTCGGCATAGCGGAGCACCTTGTCATAGTGCGTGAAAGACACTTCCGCATGGATTCCCATATTCCAGAACATCATCGGCATCATCATGTAGTCGTTGTTTCGGCGATAATTCAGCGAAAGCTCATCATAGAGACTATAGAGATATGGCTTCAAGAGCGTGCGAACGATGATGAAGCCTTTCTTCCCGTAGCGGGCGATCTTTTCGAGCGCCTCTCTCATATAGCAGACACGGTACAAGGAATTGACAGAGAGGACGTAGTCCGCATCGTAAGGCTCCTCGAAGTCTTCCCACTTCGAGTGGACCGCTTTCACATTCGTGAGGCCTTCTCTTTGCAGGGAGATCGAGAGCTCGCGGAGCATGGCTGGTGAGAAATCAACCGCAAGTATGTCCCGGCTGTATTTCGCCATAGGAATGGTGAAATTACCGCATCCTGAGCCCACATCTAAGATGCGCTGATTGTCTCCGAATTTCTCATGGATCCAGTCTCCAAGCCCGTACACATCCCGATAGAGGTTGAAGCGCTCCGCGTAATGTGGTGCAAGGTCTTCCCAGAATCGCAGCTCTGCCTCGTCATCAAATTTACGTCCTGATTTCCTCTTCGCGTTCCAGCCTTGCTCTTTCTGCCAGATCTCATCCAAGTCGATCTTTTTCAGCTGCTGCATCTTATCACCGCCAATCTTGAACAAGATGAGTGTAATCTGTATAGTTTCTATAAAGTCAAGTACTTTTTTATAGAAATCAAAAAATCTTTCTTAATGAAAATGTCACCTCCCCCTTATCGTCATATCGAGCGAATGCGAGAAATCTTTTTTGTTCGTGGTCAAACGAACAATGTAAGGAAGGCGGCGAGCGGGAAACACCATACTTCACATAACTTGGAATGACAGTGTTTCATGCAAACGTGCATGTACAATAGAAAGCATACCGCAAACGAAAAAGATCCGTAGGCTCCGCTCGGGATGACGATACAGGATAACGCTCATCTCACATTCGCTTTCATTCCGCTACGTAGAAGGCTGCCCCTGCGGGGCAGTTTATCCTCCGCCTTCGGCGCGCCCCTTCTTCAAGGGGCTGCTCAGCTGTCATGGAAAAGCTCCGCTAGTAAAAACGACGAAACGAGAATACCCCCGTATCGTCATTTCGAGCGGAGCGAGAAATCTTCCTTGCACACCCATAAAACAACGAGAGTGGGATAACGATAAACGAAATACTCCGGGCGATGCTTCTGATAACGACACGAAAAAACGCTCCTCTCACATCACTTCTCCTCCCCTCGCCTTGAACCCCTCTCCTCTCTATGCTAAGATAGAGCTATCTTTAATCAGTCTTTTAATAAAGTCTATAGCAGGTATAGGCTTTTCATGGAAAGGACTCATGTTTCATGAAGCAGGGGAAAAGTCACTACACGCCGCAGGAATTTGCACGGCTCTTTCACATCGATAAACAGACCCTCATCTACTATGACAATCAAGGGATCTTCTCTCCCGCCTTTCGCAGCGAGAAAGGCTATCGATACTATGAAGCAGCGCAGATCCTCCCCTTTGCAGAACTCCTATCTCTCAGAAATCTTCACATTTCGGGCGCAGAGATGGGGGTATTCAATCAGCACCCTTCGCGCAGTAAGCTTATCGAACTCCTGTCCGATAAAGTCATGGAGCAGGAAGAAGCGATCCGTGCCATGCAAAGCAATATCGAAAGCCTGAAGAGGAAAATCCGTCATCTGGCGGAAAGCCGCAGCCACCCCATGGAGCAGGTCATGCTGATTCCTAAGCCGGTACGCCTCATGCAGCGCAGTCCCCTCTTCCCTGCCAAAACATCTTTCCGAGATGCCTGTCAAAAGAGTGCCCTTCTCATCACGGAGTATGCCGCTCACCTTTTCGACAAAGATTTGGAAATCGCAGTCAGCCCAGCCGTAGACACGCTCTCCGCCTTGTGCGAACCCTACGCCTACCACCTGCTGCTGATCTCGCCCCATGCGCCAATCCGGGAAATGGAGAATCCCCTCACCCTCCCCGCCGCACTCTATCTGACCTACATCTTTCCTTCGCCGCAGTTCCCTCTTCCGAGTGCCGTCCTTTCAACCATCGAAAACACGATGCAGGCCCTCTCCCTTTCCCCCGACATCCCTTTTCTCATCACACCACGTCTGGATGATGAAGGACGGGCTAGCTGCTATCGTCTGGAAATACCCGTCACAAAAAAAGCTTGAGACCTTTCATCTCAAGCTTTTTATTATTCTGTCACAATATTCCTTCTCGTATCGTCATTTCGAGCGCAGCGAGAAATCTTCCTTGCACAACGGTCAAACGGAGAGTGTGAGAGGAGGAGCAGCCGAAGCACCTAGGCGATTTTATCATTAACTCATGAGTACATAGTACCGCTACGACTTAAAAGATCCCTCGACTCCGCTCGGGATGACGATACGAGAGAACGGACTGTCTCACATTTCTTTTCATTCCTTCACGTAGAAGGCTGCCCCTTCGGGGCAGCTCTATCCTCCGCCTTCGGCGCGCCCCTTCTTCAAGGGGCTATACAACGGTCATGTAAAAACGCTGACCCTTCGCAAGGTCTCCTCCCCTATATCGTCATTTCGAGAGAAAACAAAAAACAGGAAATCCCGTATTCCATACGACACGGAATCACGGTATTTCCTGCTCCAAAGCACTAACCCAAGTCACCAGTCACTAGTCACTAGCCACCGGTCACTCATCTCACGAGATACACTTTGACGCGGCTCTTCGTCCCCCACTGGTAAGCCTGCGCGAGGGTATCGACGCCAACATCGATGATATTTCCATGGATCGCACCTCCGATATCATCGCAGATGGCGTAGCCATAGCCTTCAATGAAGACAATGCTGCCAAGCGGGATGACACTCGGATCTACGGCGGCATGCCCCTTGCCGGCGAATCCGCCCAAAGCGGTGTGTCCTTCTCCGCCCCCGTCATAGGGCGTGTACGCCGTCGATCTCATGTGATAGGTCTTCATATACTTGCCGCGGAAATAAGGCGCATTGTCCAAAGCATCCCAGACATCTTCATCTGCCATACCGGTGGTCTCAAGGCCTGTTTCATCCTGCAGCCTGCGGATGGCATCTGCCGTACCGGCGCCGAAGACCCCGTCAACGACACCGGGATCGTAGCCGTGCAGAAGAAGCTGATTCTGCAGATGGATGACTCTCTTTCCCCTGGCCCCCTCCGAGAGGATATAGTCTCCAGTCTGCGCCACATAGACTTCATTCAGTTTCGTGCGGGTCACGCTGTTCACACCGCCCGTGACGGGGATCCCCTGCTCTTTCTGGAAAGCCGTGACCGCATCCTCGGTCTGCCCGCCATAGATGCCGTCTGCCTCCCCGTCAAGATAGCCGAGGCGTTTCAGCTTCCGCTGGATGGTCTTCACATCACTGCCGCTGTCGCCGACGCCATAAGACTCCCCGCCCGAAGACACCACAGGCGCCGGCGTCCCTGCGCTGATATCCCGAAGCGCATGGTAGGTCACCTCATCGATCGCACCGGATACAGGAAATCCACGGGATCTCTGGAAGTCCTTCACCGCCTTCACGGTATCTCCCCCGTAGACACCATCGATGTCGCCTTTGAGAGAGCCGGCCTCTTGCAAGCGCTGCTGCATATCGGAGATCACATCTCCGCGATTCCCTTCTGCATACACGACGCCCCCACCATTCCGATAGCCTGCGCCTTCGGCACGTCGAATGGCATCTCTGGTCGCATCATCGGCTTCGCCGGTCGCGGTCAGGCCTTTATCCTTCTGAAATAAATAGACTGCTTCCTTTGTGGTAGAGCCATAGTCTCCATCCACGGTACGGGCCAGATAACCGGCTGCTACCAGGGAATTCTGCAGGGCTGTCACAGCATCCCCGCTCATCCCTGCGTGCAATGTTTCTGCAGAAGCCGGAACCATGGCAAGTATCCAAAGCGCCAGGATCGAGCTCCATTTGTAGATAGCACGCATGAATTATCACCTCCATAAACTTCCTGTATTTTACCATTTTTCTTCAAATTTGTAAAAAATGAGGGGAAACCCTTGTATTTTTAAAGAAATCCATGGAGCTGCCGCGCGGTGCGAGGCGGTGTGAAAAAGCAGATATCATCGGTGGGAAATGGTGATTTCTAAAGCGTTCTTTTCTAAGAGAATGGGAGCGTTTTGCAGCAAAAGTGGGGAAAGCCAAAAGAGAGAATTCCCTTCCCCGTATCACTGTCTTCCCGCCCCTCGTCATTTCGAGCGCAGCGAGAAATCTTCCTTGCACAACGGTCAAACGGAGAGCATCAGATGAGGAGCAGCCGAAGCACCCACGCGATTTTATCATTACCTCATAAGTACAGAGTACCGCTACGACATAAAAGATCCCTCGACTCCGCTCGGGATGACGATACGAGAGGCGGGCTATCTCACATTCCCTTTCATTCCTTCCCGTAGAAGGTTGCCCCTGCGGGGCAGTCTATCCTCCGCCTTCGGCGCGCCCCTTCTTCAAGGGGCTACTCCACTGACATGTAAAAGCGCTGACCCTTCGCAAGGTCCTCCCCCATATCGTCATTTCGAGCGTAGCGAGAGATCTTCCTTGCACACGGGAAAACGGGGCTGTGGGATGGCAAGAAGCAAAAGCACCCGGGCGGGCATGAAAACAAATGAAAGAAAAGCATATCCCGTATCGTAAGCCTTCCCCCATGGGGAAGGCTGCGATACGAGAATACCGCTTCCCCCATAGCCTCAAAGCGAATACACGCATATGTGGAAAAAGAATAACGACGGATAAAGCCTTCCCCGCGTGGGGAAGGTGGCGAGC
>DLZS01000090.1:2567-2885 GCA_003447275.1 Dialister sp. | reverse complement strand
CCGCGTGGGGAAGGTGGCGAGCGCAGCGAGCCGGATAGGGTTCTAGCGGGATGAAAGACAGATGAGAAAAGCGGAGAAGTGCGCGGCACATGTGGGGAAAGCGTGAGTCCCTGACCGCGAATGGCAAAGATCTCTCGGCTCCGCTCGGGATGACGATACGAGAGAACGCTTTCCTCATATTCCCTTTCATACCTCGGCGATTCCAACCTCCGCCCCTTCGGGGCACCTCCTTCCATGGGAAGGAGGGAGAATGCTGCTTCCCCATGAAGAAGACTTACGATACGAGAATACCGCTTCCCCCGTATCGTCATTTCGAGC
>DLZS01000090.1:0-2329 GCA_003447275.1 Dialister sp. | reverse complement strand
CGAGCGAAGCGAGAAATCTTCCTTGCACACCGGTCAAGCGACGAGCGTGAGATGAGGAGCAGCACCTAGGCGTTTTTCTCTTTCCCTCATACGTGCAGTACACCGCCATGGCGTAAAGATCCCTCGGCTACGCTCGGGATGACGATACGAGAGAACGGGCGATCTCACATTCATTTCCATCCCGCTGCGGGAGACAACCTCCGCCCCTTCGGTCACTTCAATAAAAAATACCGCCAAGTTTCCTTGACGGTATCTGATCTCTATCCCCACCATGTCGTTAAAGCCGGATTTTGAGTCTGCGTATTTGCAGGTGGGTGCTCTCATGTGAATTTCATCTGTCCCCGTGAAGGGCATAGATTCCATCCGCAGTTCTGAACTCCCTTAATAAAGGTATCGGTTCAAAATATGAAGCCGCACGTGCACAGCAGGGTTGTTACATGTAGTATAGCAAATTTGCATGAGATTTACAAGAAATTTATGAGAAATGGCAGGGATCCGGAGCGATCGGTGACGGATCACCGCCTGCCCCTCTCATCCCCATGTTTCACTCATTCTCCTTTGGAGCTCTTGAAGGCTTCTCTTTTGCCGATGACGGTTACGCCATTCATGTACGGTACGAGGACATCCGGGACGCGGATGGTACCGTCAGCCTGCTGGTAGTTTTCCATGATAGCAGCGACAGTACGGCCGACAGCGAGGCCGGAGCCATTCAGCGTATGGACGAATTCCGGTTTCGCACCCGGCGTTCTGCGGAAGCGGATATTCGCGCGGCGTGCCTGGAAATCGAGGCAGTTCGAGCAGGAGGAGATCTCTCTGTACTTATTCTGTGCCGGCATCCAGACTTCGATATCATAGGTCTTCGCAGAGGAGAAGCCGATATCACCGCTGCAGAGGCAGACGACATGGTACGGGATCTCGAGCAGCTGGAGGATCTTTTCCGCTTCTGCCGTCAGAGATTCCAGCTCATCCCAGCTGTCTTCCGGCTTGCAGTACTTCACCATTTCTACTTTATGGAACTGGTGCTGACGGATAAGGCCGCGGGTATCCTTACCTGCGGAGCCTGCTTCTTTACGGAAGCACGGAGTGAGTGCAGTCAGATGGACTGGCAGCAGCGCACCGTCGATGATCTCGCCGGAGAAATAATTCGTCAACGGCACTTCTGCAGTAGGCGTCATATACATGCTTTCACCTTCGACTTTGTACATGTCATCCGCGAATTTCGGCAGCTGGCCGGTGCCCTGCATGGACTTGCCATTGATGATGTAGGGCGGGATGACTTCGGTGTAGTCATTCTGCTGGGTATGTACGTCGAGCATGAAATTATATACCGCTCTTTCGAGACGGGCTGCCTGCGAGAGGTAGAAATAGAAACGCGCACCGGAAACCTTCCCCGCTCTTTCTGCATCCAAGATGCCGAGGGTATCGCCGAGTTCATAGTGAGCCTTGATCGGGAAATCAAAGGTCGGGATCTCACCCCATTTGCGGACTTCCGGATTTTCGCTGTCATCCTTGCCGACCGGGACGGACTTGTCGCACATATTCGGGATATGGAGAAGGAGCTCATTCAGCTTGGATTCGACTTCACCGAGTTCCTTATCGATGGCAGAAATCTTCTGTCCAACTTCTCTCATGGCAGCGATAGCATCTGCCGCATCTTCGCCATTCTTCTTCGCCATTGCGATCTTCTTGGATTCTGCATTCTTTTCGCTCTTCAGCGTTTCTGTATCGCGCAGGAGTTCTCTTCTCTTGCCATCGAGTGCGAGGACTTCGTCCAGATCGAATGGATTGTGACGGTTGACGAGGTTCTGCTTCACTTCGTCTGCGTGTTCTCTGATGAATTTCATGTCTAACATAGTATCGCTCCCTTTAGGAAATATAAGATAGGAAATCGGCTTTCCTCATCTGACGGAAATAGTGATCGGCTGGCCGCTCGCTGACGCTAGAAACGGATCGGATGGGAAGAGACCGCTCACAGGCCATGATGTCCTCTAAAAGCAAATAAAAAGACCTCTTCCCTCCATGGGACGAAGTCATCGCGGTGCCACCCAATTTGCATAAGCCAGCTCATGGCTGATATCGGCTGCCTGCCGTCCGATTCTTCACCGGCCGCTCCTGAGTGGAAACTTTCTCATCTGCCAGGGCTCTCACCAGCCGCCCTGTCTCTGAAAGACATCTGAAAAAGATTTTCTCTTTCCCTGCGTTATTAGTATTATAGCGAGTTCATCTGTGTTTTGCAATAGGAAAAAGGGTTCAAGATGCAGGGTTCAGGGTTCAGGGTTCAGGGTTGTGGTGGCGGCTTCGCCGCAAAAAAAGGAAGCCAACCCCGCCT
>DLZS01000113.1:0-3480 GCA_003447275.1 Dialister sp. | reverse complement strand
CCGGTCACTCCTATGAGAGCTGCAAGTCCCCCGCAGCAGATGGAACGCGAAAATGAGATGATCGTTATTTCACATCGCCATTGTTTTTTTATACGTGACTATTGCATTTTCATGCAAATAGGTGTATATTTATTGCATCCAATCCAACTACATGTGAAAAGAAAGCAAAGAGGGTATAGATGATGAATAAAATGTTAAAACTGGCCATCCTTGGTGTGGCAGCCTGCGGCGTATTTGCCCTTACCGGCTGCGGCGGAGACAAAGCCGCTTCTTCTACTGCAGCATCGAGTGCGGCAGGACAGGGCGCTCTCCTTCAGAAAATCAAAAAAGACGGTAAACTCGTGGTAGGTACAGCACCGGGCTTCCCGCCTTACGAATTCCTGGATACTTCAGTCAAGGATAAAAAATCCATCACAGGGATCGATATCAAAATCGCAGAAGCCGTTGCGAAGAAGCTCGGCGTCAAGCTCGAAGTACAGGACATGACCTTCCAGTCGCTCCTGGCTTCTATCACGACAGGCAAGATCGATATTGCGATTTCTGCCATCACTCCGACTGCAGAACGAGAGAAGACCGTCGATTTCTCCGACAGCTACCTCGTCGGCAAGCATACCCTCCTTGTCCGTAAGGAAGATGAAGGCAAGTACAAGACGCTGTCTGATTTCAATGGCAAAAAGATCGCCGTCCAGAAGTCTTCCCTGCAGGAAAAGCTGACTAACGAACAGATCAAAGACGCACAGGTCGTAGCTTTGACGAAGGTTCCGGATGCGCTTTTGGAACTCCAGCAGGGCAAAGTCGATGCTGTCCCGGTACAGAGCATCGTCGGCGGACAGTACCTCATCACGAATCCTGACCTGGCTCCGACGAATGTATTCTTTAAAGTAGACAGCAAAGGCTCCTCGGTCGCCGTACCTAAGGGCAATGAAGACTTTATCAAGATCGTCAACGAAGTCATCAAAGAGAACCGTGATAATGGCAACATTGATAAATGGGTCGATGAAATGACGAAGAAAGCCGTAGAAAACGCAAAGAAATAAGTCAGGGCAGGGCTAGAAATCGGTATTTCCGGATCGGTGCAAGCGCCAATTTCTCACGAGAGCTCAAACCCCGCTTGTCATATGGCTTCTGCGATCGATTCAGTGCTTTCAAAAATTTCACAAATCTAAGGACGGATGTACGTTAGCGGCTACATCCGTTTTTTTCTTATTGACATGATTTCCTTCATCATGCTAGTATGGCATGAGTGAATTACCAATTTGGGAAAGCGAGGTCTTTCAAATGAAAAAATCTGTAAAATTCGCCCTGCTTGGTCTGGCTGCTGCCGGCGCGCTTCTGATGGCTGGCTGTGGGGATGACAAAGGTGCAGCGAAATCTGCGGCCTCCGGCGAAGCGCAGCAGGGGCAGCTGATGGAAACCATCAAGAAGAGAGGCAAGATCATCGTCGGCACCTCTTCCGGCTACCCGCCATATGTATTCGTAGACTCTGGCTCCGCTGACAAGAAGGTCATCGGACTCGATATCGAAATGTGCCAGCAGCTTGCTGACAAGCTCGGTGTCAAGATGGAAGTTCAGGACATGGGCTTCTCTGCACTGCTCTCCTCCGTCACGGCAGGCAAGGTCGATATCGCTGTCGGCGGTGTCTCCCCGACTCCGGAACGCGAGAAAGTCATGGCCTTCTCTGATAAGTATCTTCCGACGGAGCAGAAGCTGCTCGTCCTGAAGAAGAACCAGCACGTATATAAGACAGCGACAGACCTGAAAGGCAAGACCATCGGCGCAGAAAAGTCCACCACCCAGGAAGCGACGGCACAGAAAGTCGAAGGTGCGAAAGCTCTCGGTCTCTCCAGCGTACCGGATGCGATCCTGCAGCTGAAAAATGAAAAGCTCGATGGGATCGTGCTCGAAGGCGTCGTAGCAAAGCAGTACCTGATTTTCAATGATGATCTCGCTCTTGCAGATGTACAGTTCGAAGGGGCAAAGAAAGTCTCCGCTGTAGCGATGAAGAAGGGCAATGACGATCTCATGAAGATCATCAATGAGATCATCAAGAAAGATACCGAATCCGGCCAGTTCGAGAAATGGGTCGATCAGTACAGCAAGATCGCAGTAGAAAAAGCGAAGTAAGGCTATCGGACTTTGCTCGTGCATATTTTGCATAAAAGCGCAGTCTCCATGGAGGAGGCTGCGCCTTTTTATTAGCAGGAAGGAGTAAGGATGAAAAGTACGAGATATCGCATAGCCTATCTTCTGCACGCATGCGGAGCTTTCCGTAAAGGGAAGCATAAAAGAAATCGAATCTCGAAAAATTGCGAAAATCGAATGAATAATTATTGACATATATGCATAATCATGCTATTATCTATGCATACAAAAACGTAAGGAAACACTGATTAAATCTGACTCTGCGATTTAATCAGCGTTTCCGTAAGTCCGATGGGGACGATTTCACTAGAGAGGTGCGTATCATGATGATGAAACATAGCAAAGCATGGAAAGCAGCTGCCCTTGGTCTGGCAGCTATGGCAGCATTCACCCTGGCAGGCTGCGGCGGCAGCGCTGACAAAGCGGCATCGAGCAAACCACAGACGCAGAAAGAAAGCCCGCTGATGCAGAAGATCAAGAAAGAAGGCAAGCTCGTCGTAGGCACTGCGTCCGGCTACCCGCCATATGAATTCGTCGATACATCCGTCGGCGAAAAGAAAGTCATCGGCATTGATATGGAGCTTGCACAGAAAGTCGCTGACAAGCTCGGCGTCAAGCTCGAAGTGCAGGATATGAATTTCCAGGCGCTTCTGACCTCACTGACCAGCGGTAAGGTCGATATCGCCATCGCCGGTATCAACCCAACTGATGAACGTAAGAAATCTATGGATTTCTCGAACAACTACCTGCCGACAGAACAGCTTGTCATCATCAAGAAGGCAGATGCGGACAAATATAAAAAAGTAGAAGATCTCTACGGCAAGACCATCGGCGTCCAGAAGTCCACCACACAGGAAGCGCTGGCAAAGGAAAAGATCAAGGATGCCAAGATCGTCGGTCTTGCGCATGTCCCGGAAGTCGTGCTCGAGCTCAAGCATGGTAAGGTGGATGGCCTCGTTGTCGAAGGCATCGTCGGTCAGCAGTACCTCATTTTCAATGATGACCTGATGTTCTCGGATATCAAATTCCCGAATGCTGTCAAGAACTCTGCGGCTGCCATCCAGAAGGGCAACGAAGATGTCCTTGCTGTCGTGAACGAAGTCATCAAAGAAAATACGGACAATGGCAACTTCAAGAAATGGACAGAAGAATACAGCAAGAAAGCTGTAGCGAATGCGGATAATAAGTAAGTAGAACCGTTCATCGGTAGTGTCACTTGCTAAGATGATTTTCTCTAGGGAATCAGCGTTTCCCTCGGGTTCAGGGTGAGTCTCTGGGGCTTGAAGCTCCATGGGCTTACCCTGAACCCCTTCTTACTTAGTGTAAAATTTTACTCGG
>DLZS01000027.1:370-11413 GCA_003447275.1 Dialister sp. | reverse complement strand
AAAAATCCAAGAATGAAATCTGACAACGATTTAATCAGTGTTTCCTTAGGTGTAAGGTTTGCGTTTTAAGGGGGCATCCGTAGGACGTGCCGTCCCCGGTCACTAAAATCACACCTTATCCAGACCCGCTTCGAGGAGAATTTTTTCGCAGAGCGAGGGGAATGAGATCCCCGCCGCTGCGGCGGCCTTCGGGACGAGGCTCGTCGCCGTCATACCCGGGATGGAATTGGCTTCCAAAAGATGCGGACATCCGTCGCGATCCGTCTTGAAGTCGAAACGGCACGCACCATCACATTCCGCCATGCGATAGCCGGTCTCTGCAAGACGGCTCATCTCTTCCGCAAGCGCCTCCGGGATCGGAGCCGGGACGAGGTAGTCTGTCGCGCCCTTGGTGTACTTGGAGTGGTAATCATAAGACCCCGAATGCGGACAGATCTGAATGACCGGCAGTGCTTTGCCGTCCAGCACGGAAACGGTGAATTCGTCTCCGGAAAGGAAAGCCTCTGCCAGGATCCTTGGTTCTACCGAGAAGACACGGTCGATCGCCTCTTTCAGATCTTTTTCTTCCTTTACGATCTCGATACCGATGGTCGAGCCTTCACAGGCGGGCTTGAGGACGACAGGAAGGGTGAAGCTCTTACGAATGTCTTCTTCTATATTCTCCTTCCCATCCTTCAGATAGTAAGCCTTGGAGAAGGCCATGGGGAGACCCGCCTGCTTAAAGAAATGGCTGCTCATGATCTTATCCATGGTGATGGCACTCGAAGTCACGCCGGAGCCCGTGTATGGGATGCGGGCGAGCTCAAGTACGCTCTGGATGGTGCCATCCTCCCCGTACTTGCCATGCAGCGCGATGAATACGGCATCTGCCTTCGCTTCTTTCAGCTGCTCCACCACATGGTGCGGGTCATACTCCATAGAAATGGCCTGATAACCAATGGAGGTCAGAGCTTCTAAAATGGCCTTCCCTGTATTTCTGGAGACTTCCGCCTCTCTGGAGGGTCCTCCCATGAGGACCACGATTCTGCTCTCTTTAGTAATCACTTTTTCAACCCTTTATCCTTCACCAACTGAATGAGCTCTTCCCCTGCGCGGTAAATACTGCCGGCGCCCATGGTGATGATCATATCTCCCGGCTTTACAAAGTCGTAAAGCGCCTGAGACACGCCTTCCACCGTTTCCACATAGTAGATCTCCTTTTCCGGCAGACGCTGATGGACCAGTGAGGGGATCAGATGTCCGTCGACACCTTCGATCGGTGCCTCACTCGCCGCATAGATATCGGTGAAGAAGAGTACATCTGCATCATCGAATGCTTCGGCAAACTCCTGCTGCAGAAGCTGCGTGCGGGAATAGCGGTGCGGCTGGAAGGCGCAGATGATGCGATGATCGCCTGTCTCTCTCGCTGCTTTCAGAGTCGCTTTGATCTCTGTCGGATGGTGTGCATAGTCATCGACCACCCAGAGATCATTTTCTCTGGATTTCGTCTCAAAGCGCCGCTTCACTCCCACGAAGTGAGACAGCGCCGTCTCGATCGTTTCCATCGGGATGCCGCAGTAGAGCGCTGCGATCACGGCGCCAAGCGCATCACGGATATTATGCGACCCCGGGATCTGAAGCTCGATGGTGCCGAGTGTCTTTCCCTCATGCACCACATCGAAAAGCAGATGTCTCTTTTCGTATCGCTTGTTCACGGCCCGATAGTCTGCTTTTTCATTGAGGCCATAGGTGATGCAGGTCTTATGGATCTCGGGCAGGATCGCACAGACGCCTTCGCTGTCTGTACATACGATGGCGACACCATCCTCATAGCAGATATGGCTGATAAATTCGGAGAATGCACGGCGGATATTTTCGACGCTGCCATAATGATCCAGATGGTCATCCTCGATATTCGTCACCACCGTCATATAAGGGGAAAATTTCAGGAAAGAGCCGTCGCTTTCGTCCGCTTCCGCGATGACATACTCGCCCTTTCCGAGAGAGGAATTTCCTCCGATATAGCTGGCTGCCGCCCCGAGAACGATCGTCGGGTCTTTGCCTGCTTCATAGAAGATCTGTCCCACCATGGCAGAGGTCGTGGATTTCCCATGTGCGCCCGCGACAGCGATGCCTTTGCCCCAGTGGAACATGGCCGCCAGCACGTCGGAGCGATGGAATACGGGAATGCCAAGACGTCTCGCTTCCAGAAGCTCTGGATTTTCTTCGGAGATCGCCGAAGAAATGACGACGCAGTCTGCGCCCTTCACATGAGACGCTTCATGCCCGATATAGATCTCTGCGCCTTTTTTTCGGAAATCGCGCAGAAAGGGAGAGTCTGCCACATCGGAACCGGAAATGCGCTCCCCCTTATCCAGCAGAATGACGGCCAGCGCACGCATGCCCATACCGCCGATCCCTATGAAATGGAATGAATGATACTTCGTGAGGTCCATAATCGTCTTCCTTTATTTAATGAGCGACAGTGCAAGTCTTGCGATATCCTCTCCGGCATGCACTTTTTTCAAAGTGCCGATGGACTTCTCCATCGTCTGAAGATCTTCGGGATGCTCGCGAAGCGCTGTGATATTTTCAATGAATCGGGCGCCTGTGACGTCCTTATCCAGAATCATTTTCGCCGCTCCCGCCTCGGAAAAGACGCGGGCATTGTATGTCTGGTGATCCTCTGCCGCATAGGGATACGGGATCAGGATGGCCGGCAGCTCTCTTGCTGCGACTTCTGCCAGACTGATGGCTCCCGCGCGGCAGATGATGAGATCGGCGGCTGCAAGCGCATTCGGCATATGGTACTCATAGCGGATGATGCGGCTCGCAGAGCCATAATGTCCATCCTCCGCGCAGCCGAGTGCACTCGTGATCTTGTCATATTCCAGCTCACCCGTCACATGGTAAAGGCACAGGTCCTTCGCATCTTTGAAGTGGCGATGCACATCCAGCATAGCGGTATTGATCGTCCTCGCTCCGCGGCTGCCGCCGGTGACCAGTACCATGAAGGTATCCGGAGAAAGGCCGAGCGCCCTGCGGGATGCCTCCCGCTTGGCTTCCATAATGTCGGGACGGATCGGATTTCCTGTATAGATGCATTTCTCCGGATGCGGGAAACGGGGAGCGGCTGCTTCATAGCCCAGCGCGATCTTATCGACCACACGGGAAAGGATCTTATTCGTGATCCCGGGAATCACATTCTGCTCCTGGATCAGCGTCGGTATATGAGACAGCGCTGCTGCCATCAGGATCGGCCCGCATACATAGCCGCCCGTCCCGATGACTACATCCGGCGCGAAATCCTTCAGGATCCGGCGCGCCTTGAAGAGGCTCCCTGCCGCATGACACAGGATACCGATATTTTCCAGCGTCAGCTTCCGCTTCAGGCCCGAAGCCGGCAACGAGGCGAAACGATACCCTTCCTTCGGAATGATACGTGACTCCATCCCATTCGGCGTGCCCACGAAAAGAAATTCTGTCTCTTCCAGTTTTGCTATTTCCTTAGCAATGGTGATGGCCGGGTAAATATGTCCCCCCGTACCGCCGCCAGATAAAATAACCCGTTTCATGAATGCTCCGTTATAATCAGTGAGAAAACAGGGATCAGGGATCAGCCTTGGAGACGTCAGATATCAGGTGTCTGGCTTCTGACATATTTTCTGACCCCGACCCATTTACATGAGACTCTTTACGTTTTTCTTGAAATCCATGCCGCGCTCTTCCATATTCTTATACATATCGAAAGAAGAGCAGGCCGGTGAAAGGATGACGACATCCCCCGGCTTCGCCAGCTTCTGTCCGAGGAGGACGGCCTCTTTCATAGAGGATACGCGGTGGATCGAAGAGACGCCCGCCTCCCTGGCCGCTTCCTCGAAGCGCTCAGCCGCCGCTCCCAAAAGGATGAGCTCTTTCGTATGAGAGCGCACGGTCTGCATGAAATCAGACAGAGGCGTGCCCTTATCATGACCGCCGGCGATCAGGATGACCGGCTTGTCGAAGGCTTCCATGCCTTTGATGGCTGCATCGGTATTCGTAGCCTTGGAGTCATTGTAGTACGATACGCCATCCAGCTTGCGAACAAATTCGATGCGATTCGGAAGAGCCGCAAAGGTCTTCAGCGCCTCTATGATGACCGCCGTGTCGACGCCGCCCTCATGCGCCAGAAAAGCAGCAGCCAGACAGTCCTCGATATTCTGTTTCCCCTTCAGCAAGAGCTCACCTGCAGTGCAGAGAGGGATGGTTTCTCCCCGTCTCTTCAGCACGAGACGGTCACCGGAAAGGCATGCGCCTTCTTCGACTCCGTGCGAAGTGGAGAGCAGGCAGACATGGGTGTGTGCTTCCGCCTGCTTTTTCAGCATCGGCGTATACGGATCGTCAGCATTCAGAAGGATGCAGTTCGTTTCGTCCATATTTTCAAAGATCCGCGCCTTGGCTGCCACATAGGCCTCCATGGTGTGGTGACGTTCCAGATGATCGGGCGTGATATTCAGGATGACCGCCGCTTTCGGCCGGAAGCGGGTGATGAATTCCAGCTGGAAGCTCGAAACTTCCGCTGCGATCAGACCATTCTCCGGCACCAGCTCTGCTTCGCGGGAAAGGGAGATCCCCAGATTCCCTGCAAGAGCAAAGGGCCTTCCCGAGTGGGAGAGCATGCTGCCAAGAAGCGTCGTGGTCGTGGTCTTCCCATTTGTCCCCGTGATGGCCAGGATCGGCGCCTTCGTCACGCGATAGGCGAGCTCGACTTCACTCAAAACAGGGATGTGCCTTTTCATCGCCCCCTGGATCACGACATTTTCCGCCGGGATGACAGGGGAAACGACGACGGCATCCATCCCGTCCAAAAGGCTCTCAGACTGCTCACCGAAGCAGAACTCAGCCCCGAGCCCGATGAGCTCTTCTTTTTCTTTGTTATTCTGTATCTGATCCTTTAGATCAGAGATCACGACATGGGTTCCATGACGGAGAAGTACATGAGCCGCGCCAAGGCCACTGATACCGGCGCCCAGAATAAGTACATGTTTCAAAGCTATACCTCCCATGAATGGTAAAACATGGATAGTCGGCGGGAAGGGATGCGAATGGAAAGCATCGGCTTTCATCCCCCATCTCTGCCTCCCGTTCTGCTGCCGGCCGATTTATGGCAGTGCATAGATCGCCAGCATCAGGCTGCCCGCGGCGGCGAAGCCTTCGAAGATCCAGAAGGACCAGACGACACGGACTTCACTCCAACCGGACAGTTCGAAATGATGGTGCAGCGGACTCATCTTGAAGACACGCTTGCCCGTTGTTTTGAAAGAAATGACCTGAATGATGACAGATAAGGCTTCCAGCACAAAAATAAGGCCGAGGAAGGCGAGCAAGAGCTCCGTCCGGGTCATGACCGAGATCCCGGCGATGGCTCCGCCGAGGGCAAGCGAGCCGGTATCCCCCATGAAGACCTTGGCCGGATGATAATTGAAGAAAAGGAAGCCAATGCAGGCCCCTGCCAGAATGATGATAAAATAACCGAGGTCATGAAACCCTGTCATATAGCAGAAGACCGCATAGGCCGTAAACGCGATGACGCAGCAGCCGGAAGCCAGTCCGTCCAGCCCATCCGTCAGGTTCACCGCATTCGATGCCCCCACAATGACAAGAACGACGAAAGGATAGTACAAAAGTCCGATGGAAATATCCATCGTCGTAAATGGGATCGCGATCGAGTAAGGCAGGTGCAGTGTATCTACGACGCCCCAACAGAAGAGCACGGCGAGGATCAGCTGCCCCAGCATTTTCTGCTTGGCCGTCAGCCCCAGATTCCTTTTCTTTTCTGCTTTGATGAAATCATCGAGAAATCCTAAAAGCCCATGCCCCAGCGTCAGGAAAAGAAGCCAGAGGACCGATGGATCCAAGAGGCGGTTGAAAAGCACCACCAGCACCATCGCTGTCAGCATGAAGAGCCCGCCCATGGTCGGAGTGCCGCTCTTGGCCCGATGAGACTTCGGTCCTTCGGTGCGGATCGACTGGCGCGCCTTCAATTTTTTCAAAAGCGGAATGCCCACCCATCCGCAGATGATGGTGAGAACCGCTGCTTCCAGCAGGTATATACAATAATTACTTTCCATCCTTTGTCAGAACTCCCCTCAAGAGCATTGGTACTTTTTCCATATGCATATAGTGCGAACCCTTCACCAGCACAGCATCCCCGGCCTTCGCCAGAGACGCCAGCTTCTCTGCCGCTTCTTCACAAGTGTCATACGAGAAAACGGACGTCATGCCGCCCTCTTTGGCACCCAAAGCCAGATGGCGAGAGAGAGGTCCCACCGTGATGAGGCCGTCAAAGCCCATGGCGGCGGCTTTCTTTCCCGTCTCATGGTGCAGCGCCTCTTCCATCTCGCCCAGCTCTCCCATATCGCCAAGCACCAGGTAGTGATGCGAAGCGGGGATCTGCATGAGCGAGCCGAAGGCCATTTCCATGGAGAGCGGATTCGCATTGTATGAGTCATCCATGACAGAGATCCCTGCGATGGTAAGCAGTGTCTGCCGCTGACCGATCGGATGGAAATCCGCAAATGCTCTCTGAATTTTCCGGCTGTCCACGCCAAGGACACGGGCTGCCGCGATGGCGGCCAGTGCATCGTAGACATTGTGCACGCCGAGAAGATGCAGCTTCACGCGGAATGCTTCGTCAAAGGACGTACAGATGAACTGGGTTTGCGAAGCCTCATAACGGGCATCTGTCCCGCGTACGGTATAGCGTCCCGCAAGGCCATAGGAGATCACGCGTCCCTCGAAGCTGTCCCCCATCGCTTTGACGAAGGGGTCATCCCCATTCAGGATCGCCGTGCCATCCTTCGGCAGTGCTTCGATCAGCTCGGCCTTCGCCTTCGCGATATTTTCCTGACTGCCCAGGATCCCGATATGCGATGTACCGACATTGGTCACGATACCGATGGTCGGGCTGGCAATCGCGCAAAGCTCTGCGATCTGTCCGAAACCACGCATCCCCATTTCCACGACGCAGACTTCCGTCTCTTTCGTCATAGAGAGGAGCGTCATGGAAAGACCGATCTCATTATTGAAATTTTTCTGTGTCGCGCAGACATGAAAACGAGACGACAGGAGCGCCGTCGTCATGTCTTTCGTCGTTGTTTTTCCATTAGAGCCCGTGATGCCGATCACCGGTACATGGAAACGCATGCGGTGAAAATGAGCGAGATCTTCCAGTGCCTTCTTCGTATCCTTTACGAGAAACACTGATACATCGGAAGGCAGCTCCGCGGCAAAAGAAGCATCCGAAAGGATGACTCCCGAAGCCCCTTCTTCGCACGCTTTTTTCAGAAAGGCATGCCCGTCAAAATTTTCTCCTTTAAGAGCCAGAAACAGATTGCCCGTCTCGATGGTGCGGGTATCGGTACTGACCCCGTCCATGGACGGCTCCCTGCCTCGCTTGAGTAGCTTGGCCCCGCAGGCTCTTTCTATTTCTTCTATCGTAAATGAAGCCATGAATTTCACTCCTTCAGTAGTGTCCTCAAAAGCGAGCCGACTGCTTCAGCGCTTTCCTCGCTTCTTCCCTATCGTCGAAATGAATGGTCTTGTCTTTCAAGATCTGGTAGTCTTCATGACCCTTGCCGGCGATGAGGACGATATCGTCTCCTTTAGCGAGGGAGATCGCCTTCTGGATGGCGCTTCTTCTGTCGACCACCACTTCCACCTGCAGGGACGGCTTCTCCGCCTTCACCTCTTCGACGCCGGCTGCCACTTCTTTCACAATGGTCTCCGGGTCTTCCGTACGAGGATTATCACTGGTCACGATCGCTACATCCGCATAGCGGGCAGCGATGCGGCCCATGATCGGACGCTTCATCTTATCACGGTCGCCGCCGCAGCCGAAAACGACCAGAATGCGGCCCTTCGTGATCTCCTGTGCGGTCGTCAGGATCTTCTCAAGACCATCCGGGGTATGTGCGTAGTCGACCACGACGGTGAAGGACTGTCCCTCATCGATCAGCTCGAAACGTCCCGGCACACTGTGGAATGTCTTCATAGCAGCTGCAATAGTTTCCATGGAAATCCCTTCGGAAAGCGCTGCTCCGATCGCCCCCAGGGTGTTATAGATATTGAAACGGCCTGCCAGTCTCGTCTCGAACTGGTAGGTCTTCCCTTCATAGGTCACTTTGAAGGCAGAAGACTTGCCGGTGAACCGGCTGTCAAAGGCATACAGATCCGCCGTCTTGTCGCTCATGCTGTAGGTGTGAAGATCCGCCACCTTCTGATCGACAGCGTCCATCATCACATGGGAATACGGGTCATCCACATTCACCCACGCGGCCTTATTGCCCTTCGTCTGTCCCACGGAAGACACCTTCTCGAAAAGGATAGCCTTGGCTTTTGCATAGTTGTCCATCGTCTTATGGAAGTCCAGATGATCTTCCGTGAGGTTCGTGAAGACGGCATTATCAAATTCCACGCCTTCGACGCGCCCCATGACGAGCGAATGGGAAGAAACCTCCATGCACACATGGGTGACCTTTTCTTCTGCCATCTGCCAGAGCAGACGCTCCAGATCGATGACATCCGGCGTGGTATTGTGCGTCGGCAGCTCCTTATCCCCGATCAGGGCATGGATGGTGCCGATGACACCGGTCTTGTAGCCCGCCTGCTCAAGGATATGGCTCACGACATGGGTCGTGGTGGTCTTGCCATTCGTCCCCGTAAGGGCGATCATGCGCATTTTGCGCGACGGATAGTCAAAGAAAAACGGTACCATATCTTCCATCGCTTTTCTGGTATCTGCCACATAGACGACAGTGACCCCTTCCGCTGCCTTCACCTCTTTGGAAGCCACGATGGCTTTCGCCCCCAGCTTCACGGCAGAGTCCACGAATTTGTGTCCATCCACATGCGCCCCCTCGAGGCAAAGGAAAAGGCTCCCCTCTTTCACCTGACGCGAGTCCGCTGTCACATCCAAGATCTCAATATCTGTAGCGCCTTCCGTGCGCAGGATCGGCGTTGTTTTCAGTAATTCTGCTAATTTTTTCAAAACAGTCACCTCTGGTTTTTTATTTAGGAAGCATAGACACCCCTCCGGATGTCATTCGCGCTTCCTGTCTTCTATGAGTCGTGCTTTTGAAATCATCACGGCATGCGCCATCACCTCCAGCAGAGATGACGCTCGAATGCCACTCATTATATTAGCTTAAATCTATGGCAAGCACAAGGGGCTGTGAAAGATGAAATTTCATTTTCACAGCCCCTTTCTTGTGTAGTTCACTTCTATCTGCTTATTTTTTAACCTCACTGATTCATGGTAAGAAAGGTTCAACAGGTTTGACAAGTGTGGTGCGGCGCATTTCGTCATCCTGAGCGGAGAAAAACGTCGTATGTTAGGGAAACGCTGATTCAATCGCAGAATCAGTGTTTCCTTAAAAATGGCTTATCTGAAATGATGAGAACTGAGTCGAAGGATCTAAGCGCCGCAAAGTTTTTAAGGAAACGCCATTGCCCAAAATGGGAAACCCGTTGAACCCTCAGAACCTTCCGAACCCATTTCTCTATCTCCCTTTGTCCGGGTGCGGTTTGGCGGGATCCGCACTGCCATAGACCGCACGAACAGGCAGGCTCATCTTGAGCTTCTGCTCTGCGATCTGCTGGATGCGTACCGGTGCCTCCAGCCGGGACACCTCGAGCTTATCCACCGCATTCTCCTTCGCCATCGTCATGACCTCGCTGCGGATACGCTGCATTCTGTATTCCTCCTGAATATTGATCCCACTCAGGAAGACCAGCAGCATCACGGGAAAAAGGATCATCAGCGTCCCCAGAATGATGTCATGGAAAAAATAGGAAGAGTCAGACCTCTCACGCTCGATCCGGCGAGGCGTGGCGACGCTTCCCGGCATCGACGGCATGTAATCCATGACTTGCACTTCCTGTACCATACGATATCTCTCCCATCTTTTTCAGACTCTATATCTCAGGCTGAAGGAAACAGGGCCAGATCCCCGGTCGCTCCCTACACTCTTTCTACAACACGCAGGACCGCACTTCTCGCACGCGGATTCTCCTCGATCTCTTTCGCACTCGGCTTTTGAGCCTTGCCGATGGACTTCACCAGACGATGGTGGTGGCACACACAGACAGGCAGCTCCGGCGGGCAGATGCAGTCCCTTTCCATTTCCTTGAAAGCCTTCTTGATGATGCGGTCTTCCAGTGACTGGAACGTGATGACGCCGACGCGTCCCCCCACTTTCAGGTGGGAAACGCAGGCTTCCATCGTGTCCTTCAGGATCCCCAGCTCGTTATTTACCTCGATGCGGATCGCCTGAAACGTGCGCTTCGCCGGATGCGGGCCATTTCTTCTGGCATGTGCCGGAATGGCCGCCTTGATGACCGAGACCAGATCATCCGTCGTCTCGATGGGCTTCTTCTCGCGGAATTCACAGATAAACTGCGCGATCCGCTTCGCCCATCGCTCTTCCCCATACTCCCAGATGATGCGCGCAAGCTCTTCCTCTTCATACGTATTCACGATCTCATACGCCGTGCGCGGATTCCTCTGATCCATGCGCATATCGAGCTTCCCGTTATTCATATAAGAGAAGCCACGGCTGCCATCATCGAGCTGATGGGATGAGACTCCCAGATCGAAAATGAAGCCATCGACCTTGTCGATCTCAAGCGAGGTCAGGATATCATGGATGTGAGAAAAATTATCCCGTACAAAGAGATGCCGGCAGACACAGCCGGAAAGACGGTGAGAAGCCGCCTCGATCGCTTCTTCATCCTGATCGACGCCGATCAGAAGCGCATCCGGAGCGAGCTTCTCCGCCATAGCGAAAGAATGTCCGCCGCCCCCTAAGGTGCAGTCGACATAAATGCCATGTGGATCCGTCAGGATCCGGTCGATCATTTCGTGCAGAAGCACGGTGGTGTGTTGAAATTCCATAAATAAGTCCTCGAAAAAAGGTGAAAGGTTCAGGGTTGTGGTGGCGGCTTCGCCAAAATCCTTCGACTCAGGCCTCAACTTTCTGAATGCGACTTTTCCAACAAACGACATTTCACTCCGCTCAGGATGAC
>DLZS01000027.1:0-130 GCA_003447275.1 Dialister sp. | reverse complement strand
CGACATTTCACTCCGCTCAGGATGACGAAATGGGCGATGCCCTAAAGTAGCATTCAAGTCACCAGTCACTCCGATTCAGCCTTCCCCTCGAGGGGAAGGTGCCCCGTAGGGGCGGATAGGGCACAGGCGG
>DLZS01000119.1:0-13201 GCA_003447275.1 Dialister sp. | reverse complement strand
GCGCCGCACCACCATTTCGCATTTCTAATTTCTCATTCAAGCGATGCTTACAAACGGAATCAAAGGGCGAGCCATTCCACGGGCTCACCCTGTTTCCCTTGACACTTTCCCAATAGGTGCTATACTTGACTGCTAAAGACGTATTGTCTTGACAATGAAGAGAGATGATCATCGTCTCTTCGCCGTTTCATGATGATCTCGATGATCCACTTTCACATAAAGGAGATACAAATAATGGCTGCCAATGGACTTATTACAGACTTATACCAGCTGACCATGGCGAATGCGCTCTTCAAAAAGGGCATGCATGAACGCCGCGTGGTCTTTGACCGTTTCTATCGCAAGAATCCTTTCAATGGCGGCTATACCGTGGTCGCAGGGCTCGCGCACCTGCAGGAATTTGCTGAAAATTTCCGTTTTGATGCCGATGACATCGCCTACCTCAAGAGCCTCGGGATCTTCTATCCGGAATTTTTGGACTACCTGGCCGATTTCCGCTTCACGGGAGACATCTATGCCATGCCGGAAGGCACGGTCGCATTCCCCGGCGAGCTCTTGCTCCGTTTCCATGGCACCACGACAGAGGCGATGCTGATGGAGACAGGCCTCTCCATGATCATGAACCATGAAAGCCTCATCGCGACGAAGACGCGCCGTGTGCGTACCGTTGCGGGCAAGGATGCGCTGATGGAATTTGGTCTGCGCCGCGCGCAGGGCCATTCTGCCGGACTGTGGGGCGCGAGAGCGGCTATGATCGGCGGATTTAACGGCACCTCGAATGTCGAAGCAGGCAAGCTCTTCGGCATCCCGGTCCTCGGCACGATGGCGCACAGCTGGATCATGAGCTTTGACACCGAGCTCGAAGCCTTTGAAGAATATGTGAAGCAGTATCACAACAATCTCATCCTGCTGGCCGATACCTACAATGTGCTGGAGATGGGCGTGCCGGATGCGATCCAGATCTTCAAAGAGCTGAAAGCCAAGGGTGAGCTGCCGAAGGTCTACGGCATCCGTATCGACAGCGGTGACCTCGGCTACCTTTCCAAGGAAGCCAAGCGCATGTTCACGGAGGCCGGATTCCCGGATGCCATCATTTCCGGTTCGAATGATCTTGACGAATACCTCATCCAGTCCCTGAAGGAGCAGGGCTGCACCGTCACCAGCTGGGGCGTCGGCACGAAGATCATCACGGCGGACGGCTCTCCGTCCCTGGGCGGCGTCTTCAAGATGAGCGCCAGAGAAAAAGACGGCATCTTCGAGCCGGTGATGAAGATCTCCAACGATGTCGCCAAGATGACGAATCCGGGCATCAAGGAGGTACGTCGTTTCTACAAGAAATCGAATGGCAAGATGATCACGGATCTCGTCTGCCTCACCAGCGAACCGATGCCGGACGGCGGCGATTACACACTCGTCACCGAGTCGGCCAAGTGGCGCCGTAAGGAGCTGAAAGCAGGCACGTACACCTGTGTGGAAATGCTGAAGCCCGTCATGCAGAAGGGGGAAGCTGTCAAGCTCCCGACGCTTCCGGAAACCATTGCATATGCGAATGAGCAGATGGAGACCCTTTGGCCGGAATATACCCGTCTTCTGAATCCGAATATCATGGAAGTGAATCTCTCCGATGCCCTGCAGCAGCTGAAGAGTGAGATCATTGAAAAGGATCTCAAGAAATAAGAAAGAGCCAGCGGAAGCTGGCTCTTTTGTTGGTTTAGGGCTAAGTTTGAAAGCAGGGATTAGGAGTGACTAGTGATTTGTGACTGGTGACTAGGAATTAGCAGCTAGGGATTAGTAGCTGGGGATTAGGTTTGCGATACGAGAAAATCGCTAATTTCAAACCTCCGCGGCGCTTCTGATTTTTATGCGCCGCTCCACCATTTCGCATTTCTAATTTCTCATTCAAGCGAAGCTTTCAAACGTAATCAAAGGGCAGAACGCCCCGGGGGCTAACCCCGAACCTTGAACCCCGAACCCCCAACTATGCTATAATAGAGGAACGAACTCCCACATATTTCCTGAAAGAAAGGTGACATAGATGAAACTTTCGAAATGGATGACGATTTCTACGGCGGCGCTGGCACTGGCAGGCGGTATCCTGACAGTGGACGCAGACTCGATGGTTCTTTCCGGCGGTGAAAAGCTCGACCTTGGCGAGAAGGTCAGCGTCTTTGACGGCAAACGATCCTTCTTCGGCAGCCAGCTGCATGACTGGCTCATGGAGGACAAGGCGGTGACGACCGTAGAAGAGGCGATCAAGAAGGAGAATCTTTTCCCAAAGAACGAAGCCTACTCTCATGATGTGGCACAGATGGCGGTCGATGTACTGCGCCGCGGCAAGCTCTATCAGGTGAGAAGCGAGGACAAAGGCATCTGCTATCAGGGGATGGTCGTCTCGATCGCGCTCTCAGATGCTGACGAGATGAAGCTCGCCCTCTATAGCGCGGCGCTCGATACCCAGTCGAAGGAAGCGGTGAAAGACAATCAGGCAGAGGTCAAAGAGCTCGCTCCTCTTCTGGCGATGACGCATGGACAGCTCACGGTGAAGGCGCACTCGGACTGGGCGGACAAGACGTCGAAGAAGGGGCTCGCCTACAGCACGGGCAGCGCACAGATCTCCATCATCCGTGACGGCTTCACGCTTCCGGTCTATCTGAAAGCGATTATTCACAAGGATAAGGGCATGACGACCTATACCCTTCTCGCTGCGGATCAGGCGTCTGGCGCGTATTTTGAGCCTGTCGTCGACAAGGCGCTGGCAGGAGCTGGAAAATGAAACGCATGCTTTCACTCTGCATGGGAGCCGCCCTTCTTCTGACGGGCGGAATGTCAGAAGCGGATGGTATGGCCGGCAGTGGCGCAGTGCCTGCTCTCGCGGCAGGAGAGAGCGTCAGCACCGCGGCTGCCAAAGTCATGGAGCCGCTGCCGATGGAAGAGCTTCTCGCACTCATGCCGGAGAGCCGGGGATTTCTGGGAGATGGAAATCTTCCCAAAGGGATGACCTTTACGCCCTTTCACCTCTCCGCAGATCCACATCCCTCTGCGGGGCTGCTCTTCCTTCCCGGGAAGAAGCAGGATGCGTCCGTCATCGCTTTCGGGATGGAAATGAAAGGGGAAGCGGCGGAGGCCTATTTCCACGACATGTTCCTGCTGGAAGGCTTCACTCCGGCGGCGGGGCAGCGCATGCTCCACTTCAATATCGGTCTGATGGAGGCGGAAACGATGCTGAACAACATCTTTCTGCAGACCGCCAAGGGGACGCGCGAGGCGACCGGCGAGCCCGTCCCCTATGACCTCATGGGTGTCAGTATGATGCATGTGGAGCAGCTGCACAAGGTACTCAGCCAACCCAAGACCTACGGCTTTGCGCTTTCGCCATATCTGGTCGCTGACGGATGGGCGCTCCCTCTCTATATGCGTGGCTTCCTTACCAAGACGGGCGAAGGCTATCGGAGCCTTCTCTTCCTCGGCTTCCAGAGCCAGAAGGATGCACTCGATCAGGCCAGCTATGAGATATTGAGATCCATGAAATAAAGGAAACGCTGATTAAATCGCAGAGTCAGATTTCATATGGATTTTTATACATAGCTTCGTCATCATCTTCCTTACATAGCTCGCTATTCGCGTCAGATGATTCCTTGCTCTGTATAAAAACCAAGAATGAAATCTGACAATGATTTAATCAGTGTTTCCTAAAAAAGACGTCACGATGCGAAAGCGTCATGACGTCTTTTTTCGTGGCCAGCCCCATGGGGCGTGCCGTCCTTTGATTACGTGCGAAAGAGGTTCAGCGGATTCTATAGGTTCTACGGGTTCAGCGGGGAAGGTGCGGCGCAAAAAATAATGAAGCGCCGCGGAGTTTTGATAGCGCTTCGCGCCGTCGTCATCTCGAGCGTAGCCCTCGATCCTCCTTGCAGAACGGTTAGCATGCTAACTGCGCTACTTCAATCACCGCTTGCTTCTCATCCCTCATCCCTAGCCCCTGATGGCGAGTCATCCTGAAAAAGGGTCAATTAAAAAGAAGAGCAGGGGATCCGGCGGATCTCGCGTCTTCTTTTTATGTGAAATTGTGGGGGGCGGCTCTCGTTACCATTTCCCGTCGATCAGCTTTTTGGCATGTTCGTTCAGCTTCCATTTCCATACGAGGAAGGGGCCGACGATGACGCCGAAGAGTGCCTGCAGGATCTCATACGGCAGCTTGATCCATGCATAGGCAGGCGTACTGTAGACATAGGCACGGCCAAGGGAATAGCCGACGACCATGATGACGGCGCCGACGAGGACAGCGATCACCGTAGAGAGCTTCGGCTTTGCCGAGAAAGCGTGGTGCGCGATGTAGGAGATCGCCATGGCCTGCAGACCGTGAGTGACGAGTGAGACGAACATCGGGAGCGGGTAGAAGAAGAAGTCTCCTAAAAATGCGCCGACGCCGCCGACGAGGAAGGCTCCCAGCGGGTCGAGCATGAGTGCCGCTGCGACGATCACGATGTCGTTCAGGTACAGGTGACCGCCCGGGACGGGCAGACCGAAAGACGAAAGTCCGACATTGATCGCCATCAAAAGACCGCAGATGGTGAGCCAGCGCGTATTGTGCTTTGTGTGGACGGAAAGGGAATGTGTGGTCAGTGTTTCTTCGTTTGTCATGAGAATTCTCCTTGCTGTATCTAGATGTTTGCATTATACTATGAAACTGGATATATAAAAATCACCAAAATAATACAAAAAAGTAAGACCAGATGGAACGGGTTAGCCCATGGGGAGCAGTCCTTTGAGGCTCCTAATCCCTAATCCCTAGCTACTAGTCACCAGTCACTAGTCACTATTTTACGAAAGGATCCTCCTCATGACCGCCTACATGACCCTTTATCTTTCCATTCGTGATGCCATCACGAATGGCGTCTATGGCTACGGAGCCAAGCTTCCTTCGAAGCGGCAGACCGCAGAGGCGCAGGGCGTCAGCCTCATCACGGTGGAGCACGCCTATGATCTTCTTGTCGAGGAAGGTTACGTGGAGCCGCGGGAACGAAGCGGATACTTCGTCGTCTTCCGCGAGATGGATAACTACGGAGCGGCAGATCCCCGTCCGATGAGCCGCTCGATGGATATCGCCCGCGCGAAGACAGAACAGCGCGAGGCCGGAGAAAGAGACCTTTTCCCTTTTTCCATCTTTGCGCGCACGATGCGGAGCGTACTTTCCGCGTATGGAGAAAAGATCCTGGATCCTTCGCCGAACCATGGCTGCGAAGAGCTGCGGCGTGCGATCGCCTCCTATCTCGCCAGAAGCCGCCATATGCGCGTCTCCCCCGAGCAGATCCTGATCGGGTCGGGCGCGGAGTACCTCTATGGATTGAATATACAGGTGCTTGGACAGGGACAGATCTATGCACTGGAGGACCCGTCCTACCAGAAGATCGAGCAGGTATATCGGGCGAACGGGATCTCTATCGATAAGCTCAGGATGGGGAAGAGCGGTATAGAAACGAGCGAGCTCATCCGCACCCGTGCGAGGGTACTCCATGTGACGCCCTTCAACAGCTATCCCTCCGGCATCACGGCGACGGCCTCGAAGAGGGCCGAGTACCTGCGCTTTGCCCGTGAGCGTCATGCCATGATCATCGAAGATGATTTCGATTCCGAGTTTACCCTTCTCTCCAAGCCGGAGGATACGCTCTTCTCTATGGAGCCGGAGGGACACGTCATCTATATGAATAGCTTCTCGAAAACCATCGCGCCCTCCATCCGCACGGGCTACCTAGTCCTCCCGCCGCAGATGGTCCCTCTCTATCAGCTGCGCGTGGGCTTCTACTCCTGCACCGTCCCTGTCTTTGACCAGCTCGTACTCGCTGAATTTATTAGTCAGGGGCATTTCGAAAGGCATATCAATCGGGTCCGGCGGAGGAGACGGCTGCGGGCGAGCGTTTCCTCCATATAAAAACCTAGTGACACTCAATGGTATGCCATTGAGTGTCACTAGGTGAGTCACTGGCTTATTGTATAGATTTTAATGTTCTTCGAAGGTGCCAAATACGATAGCCTTACCATCTTTGACCATCTGCTGCCCGCGTGCAAATGTAGCATTCAACTGCAGTTTGTCATCAAGAAGTAGAATATCTGCATCACTTCCTTCAGCTAAGCATCCTTTCTTGGGATACAATTTCGTGTTTTGAGCTACATTGCTGGTAAATACAGTCAGGGCATCGGATAAGGATAATCCTTCTTCTTGCACCAGATCTCTGAATTCTTTTAACAGGGAATCTTCATTTGCCACGCCAACACCAATGTTATTGCCGCTATCATCAAAAATTGGCATGCTTCCGTTACCGTCAGAGCTGACAGAAATCTGACGCAATGGTACCCCTGCATCTAAGGCTTGGCGAATCCCCTTACTTGTTTTGACGACCGGATCGTCGTCATCTTTAGGAGCAATACTGCTGGTAAAGTCCATCAGACCGCCGCTTTTTGCCCAATCAATGGCATCCGCAAAGAGATGTTTATTTCTGTTTACATGAGTTGGAATCACCTGTGTTTTAGGCAATTCTCCATTGGCTGTGATTTCTCTCAAATACTTGAGGCCATCTGTACCATCACCGATGTGCATATTTACAACACCGGCTTTACCGCTTAGCATACCACCTACTCGCGCTTCTGACGTAATCTCACGATATGCCGATACGGGAGACTGAGAAGAACGATGATCGCTCATGGCGATCTCACCGGTACCGATGACTTTATCAATTAAAACAATATCGCGTCGCACGCTCCCTGTGATCGTAGGAGTGGGCATCTCATAAGAACCGGAATAGATGTACGTACTGATACCTTCATTTTCCAAACCGCGAGCCTTTGCCAGTAAGCTTTCTACATGGCGCGTGATTCCGTCTGTACCAAGAAGTCCAAATACCGTAGTAACACCGGCAGTTGTGATCTTGCTTAATTGAATCTCTGGCGTACGGGTCTGAAAACCGCCTTCTCCGCCACCGCCGATAATGTGAACATGGGCATCCATAAATCCAGGAACAGCGCTCAGGCCATTTCCCTCAACGACTTGACACTGATAAACAGGCGGTAAAAATAAATCTTTACCCATCGCAGCGATTTTTTCGCCAGCGATCAAAATGTCTTGTATGCCTTTATCCTCTGGTGCAAATACATGAACATTTTTCAGAAGCTTAAAAAATGGTTTTGAGTTTTCCATAGCAGATCAGTCCTCCTGTCAAAATTTTGCTCAACCACATTTAGAAGAAGAGCATGATTAAACGCATAGCCCAAATGGACAACAAGGTGTTTATTAAGCAGATCATAATGATCGCAAAATAGTGGCGACTGTTCACACCGGAAATGCCGAGGCAACGTCCCACATTTTGAACAGGGTTTCCCATCAGATAAATACCGGGAACCATCACAGTGACCTGGATAGGATCCATAATGCCCTGCGTAAATAAGCTCATTAAGATACCAATAGCTCCGCCCATGCTCATGAGAGAACCTATAATCACAGTGGCTGCTTCTCCGGGAAGTCCCCACAGTCCCATTATAGGCTGAAAGGCCACGCCGATCAAATGGAGCAGTCCTGTTACGTCCAAGATTCGAATAATGACAAATGCCATAATTACATTGGGTAACAAACTGGTGGTGCCAATAGTGAATCCCTTGCGAGCGCCTTCTACGAAAAGGTCCAGGATATTTTTCTTGTGTTCTTCGGTCATATTTTCCATTATATTCCTTCTTTACTCTTTACAGAACATTTTTAAGTACAGACGCATCAAATTTGCACCAACAATTTTAAAAACTAAAATAACGAGCAAAGGTACAATGATCGGCGTTCCCAAAATAGCGAATGTAGCTGCGCCAGAAGAAAAATAATTGGTTAATCCGGCACTGCCGCTTGTTTGATAAGTGATAACGATGCTTCTTTCCTTGTCGGTGAGTTTTCCGTTATCCACTAATTCCTTGATCATACCTGCTGCAGCATCCGTGCTCTGCAGATTAGCAATATTTGCAAGAGCTGTAACGCCTGGTACACCCAGCAATGGCTCTAAGATAGGAGTCATTAATTTTTCTGCAGCACGCAATCCGCCGAGTCCATCAATGACATTGACGAGTCCCAGTGCTAAAATAACGGCTGGAATCAAAGTCAATGCAAACATGAATCCATCTTTTGCGCCATTACCGCCAATTCCGCGGAAGTTGGTGGCCTGCTCTCCGGTTATATTGCCAAAGTTTCCGGCCAAAACATTAAAGTCTAATACCTTTAGCGGGCCATCTGCAGAAGAGAAGATCCCCGAAAACATTAAAATGGCCATCAAAAAAGCGACATAACCATACCAGGGGACGTGAATTTGTGGTATACCATTCTTGTTGTTACTATCTTGTTTCATACAATTCACCTTTAACCTTTATTTTCGATACCAAAAACTAGAGATACATGCAAGGGAAACACTGATTAAATTGTTGACTGATTTCATTCTTGGATTTTTATACAGAGCAAGGAATCATCTGACGCGAATAGCGAGCTATTTAAGGAAGATGATGACGAAGCTATGTATAAAAATCCATATGAAATCCGGCTCTGCTATTTAATCAGCGTTTCCCAAGATATAAGCCAATGTATCCTATATCTTTTGTTGGGGTGTAAAAGCAAAACCAGAATGATGAAATTTGGGGTTTTGCTTCACGGATACAGCAATAGCCACATGATTGCTGCCAAAAGACCTACCACCTCCTTAAAAGGCCACTTTTAGACCAAAAAACGATCTAAAGGTGGTCTCATGGCACGATTTAAAATACATTTATTTATATGTAATGGTATTTTTTGATAGCATTTTATAAATTAAAATTTATGATAGCATTGCTTCCCGCTACAGTCAAGGTTTTGATAACGGATAGGAGGGCTTAGTAAGCGTTCCCTTTATCATCCTCAACGTGTCAGGTTTTTGTGGGAAGAGGTACTTTCTGCGAAGGTCATTCTGATGACAGGCTTTCCTATGTTCACTCGGCTTCCTTTTCTTGCATGAATCCCCATTCTCCAGTACAATAGAGAGAAATCGTGAGAGTGATCTTGAAAGGAGAATCATTATGCAGAGCTTCGAATTCACCCCGCAGGGCGTATGTGCAAGAAAAATTACCTTTGACCTTGAAGATGGTCTCATTCACCACCTTCATTTTGAGGGCGGCTGCCCGGGCAATCTGGCAGCGATCGGAAAGCTCCTCGAAGGCCGCAGCGCAAAGGAAGCGGCGGATATCCTGCTCGGCAATACCTGCCGTGACAAGCAGACCTCCTGTGCCGATCAGCTTGCTCATGCACTGATCGAAGCCATGAAAAAGGAAAATTAGGAATGAAAGAGCGGCGCTGATCGAAACACCGCTTTTTTGATGCCGCTTGGGCGTGACCGAAAAAACTGCGGGGCTTATGCACCGTTTCCATGGGTCGTCCGCCTTGCGGGCAGCCAGGAGCCCGAGTTAAATTATTTGCATTTTCATTCATTTTATGCTACAGTATCAGCATATCCCAGAAAGACAGGGACAGGAAATAGTAGAGAGACTGCTCGCTTATAGAGAGCCATTGGAAGGTGGGAAATGGCAGGAGCATTTCATCGAACTCATCCTCGAGTCGCAGGCTGAAGAGAGTAGGCCTTGCCGGAACCTGACCGTTATCAGACAGAGTGCATATTTCTGCAGAAATATGAATAAGAGTGGTACCGCGAATCTTTCGTCTCTTGCGAGACGGAAGATTTTTTTATTGCAGCAAAAGTGGGAGATTGCAGAGGAGGAAATAGTATGGGTATGACAATGACACAGAAGATCCTGGCCAAGCATGCCGGTGTCGATTCTGTGAAAGCAGGGGATCTGATCAACTGCCGCCTTGACCTGGTCATGGCGAATGATATCACCGCGCCGCCGTCCATTGCGGAATTCAATCGCATCGGCGTCCCGGTATTCGACAAGGAGAAGATCGTTCTCGTTCCGGATCATTTCCAGCCGGCAAAGGATATCAAGTCTGCCGGACTTGCAAAGATCGTCCGTGACTTCGCGCATGAAAACGGCATTGTCAATTATTTCGAGCAGGGGCGTGTCGGTATCGAGCATGCACTGCTTCCGGAAAAAGGCCTCGTAGGGCCCGGCATGGTCACCATCGGCGCGGACTCTCATACCTGCACCTACGGCGCGCTGGGCGGCTTCTCTACCGGCGTCGGTTCTACCGACCTCGGCGTTGCCATGGCGACCGGCGAAGCATGGTTCAAAGTGCCGGATGCGATCAAAGTCGTCCTGACCGGCACGAAGCCGGAGGACATCACCGGTAAGGATGTCATCCTGACATTGATCGGCATGATCGGCGTCGATGGTGCGCTGTACCAGTCGCTGGAATTCACCGGTCCGGGCGTCCATTCCCTTTCCATGACCGACCGTTTCACCATTGCAAATATGGCGATCGAAGCCGGCGGAAAGAATGGCATTTTCCCTGTCGATGAAAAGATCATCGCTTACATCGAAGGGCGCTACCATAAGCCGTTCGACGTCGCCCCCGCGGATGAAGACGCGCACTATTCCCGCGTCGTCGAGATCGATCTTTCCTCTATGAAGCCTGTCGTTTCCTTCCCGCACCTGCCGGAAAATACGAAGGTCATCGGCACCTTCGGGGAGATCAAGATCGATCAGGTGGTCATCGGTTCCTGCACGAACGGCCGTCTCGAGGATCTGGCTATCGCAGCCCGCATCTTCAAGGGGCATAAAGTCCATCCGAATGTCCGCTGCATCGTCATCCCGGCGACACCGACTATTTACCTGCAGGCCATGCATGCCGGCTTCATCGAGACCTTCATCGATGCCGGATGTGCCGTGTCTACACCGACCTGCGGCCCGTGCCTTGGCGGTTACATGGGGATCCTTGCAAACGGAGAGAAATGCGTATCCACCACGAATAGAAACTTTATCGGACGCATGGGACCGACTGATTCTGAAATTTATCTGGCAGGCCCTCAGGTGGCAGCGGCCAGCGCTATCTTAGGACGTATTGCGGTACCGAAGGAGGTCAAATAACATGGCAGTATTAGAAGGAAAGGTTTGGCGCTACGGCGACAACATCGACACGGACGTCATCATTCCGGCCCGTTACCTGAATACCTTCGATCCGAAGGAACTATCCAAGCACTGCATGGTGGATATCGACCCCACCTTCGCGGAGAATGTCAAAGCCGGCGACATCATGGTCGGCGGCAAAAACTTCGGCTGCGGCTCCTCGCGCGAACATGCGCCTGTCGCCATCAAAGCAAGCGGTGTACCCGTCGTCATTGCATCGTCTTTCGCCCGTATCTTCTACAGAAACGGCATCAATGTAGGTCTGCCGCTTCTGGAGATCGGAGATGACGCCTTGAAGATCCACGCAGGCGATACGCTCCGCATCGATATCTCCACCGGCAAGATCGAAAACCTCACCACCGGGGATACCTTCCAGGCACCGCCGCTTCCGGGCTTCATTCAGGATATCGCCAAAGCGGGCGGACTGATCAATTACGTCAAAGCGAAAAAGAAATAAGAAGGGTTGTCGGGTTCAAGGTTAGCCTCGGTGACGTCCTGTTCCTTGATTGGGGATGAAAGAGGGGGAGCAGGTTCTATAGGTTCAACGGGGGTGGTGCGGCGCATCATCATAGGGAAGCGCCGCGGAGTTTTAGAATATACGGTATTTACGAAAGATGAGAAACCTGTGAACCTTTTGAACCTTCAGAACCTGTTTAACCTATGAGGATGCATATAAAGGGAAGATGGCTATTTTCTGTTTTCAAACTTAGAGGTTCAGATTCCTATCCCCTTCCCTTGGAAGGGCAAGGGGTTGGCCCGCGCGAAGCACGATGATTTCGAGGCGCTTCTGATTTTTATGTGCTGCACCAAAACTACGTAAAGGGGAAATGCAGTAATTCTGCATTGTAATAAGTGAGGAGTGAGGAATTAGGAGTGAGGAGTGAAGGTGGCGGCTTCGCCGCAAATATAATGTGCGATGCCCGAAGGTGGTATTTAAGTCACTAGTCACCAGTCACCAGTCACCAGTCACTTCTAGTCCCTGACCACTACCCTCATTGCTTGATAAGGAGAAATATAGTATGTCCAAACACATCGTTGTCATCCCTGGCGACGGCATCGGTACAGAGATCACCGATGCGGCTGTCGAAGTCTTGAAGAAGATTGATGACATTTACAAGATCGGCCTTACCTATGAATGGAAAGATGCAGGCGGCGCAGCCTACGACAAATTCGGTGAACCGCTGCCGCGGGATACCATTGATGCCTGCAAGAAGGCAGACGCCATCCTGTTCGGCGCTGTCGGCGGTGACCAGTGGGATCACTTGGAGCCATCGCTCCGTCCGGAAAAAGCCATCCTCGGCCTGAGAAAAGCGCTTGGCCTTTATGTAAACCTCCGTCCCGTGAAGATCCAGGACTCCATGATCGAGTATTCTCCGCTGAAACCGGAAATTGCCAAAGGCACCGACATCATGATCGTCCGTGAGCTCGTCGGCGGCATTTACTTCGGCGACCGCTGTGAATCCGAGATCCATAACGGCGCAGAAAGAGCCTGGGATCTGGAAAACTACTCTGTGCCGGAAGTCGACCGCATCACCCGCTTCGCCATGGAAGCGGCCCGCAAGCGTCATGGTCATGTGACCAGCGTCGACAAATCCAATGTCCTTGCGACCTCCCGCCTCTGGAGACGCACCGTCATCAAGGTCCATGACGAGGACTATCCGGATGTTCATCTCGACCATATGTATGTCGACAACTGCGCGCAGCAGTTCGCCATCCATCCGTCCTTCTTCGACGTCGTCGTCACAGGAAATCTCTTCGGCGACATCCTCTCTGATGAAGCCGCTGTCCTCTCCGGCTCTATCGGCATGCTCCCCTCTGCCTCTATCGGCGATGAGACCAGCCTCTATGAACCGATCCATGGCTCGGCTCCGGACATTGCAGGCAAAGGCATCGCGAATCCGATCGCGACCATCCTTTCCGCTGCCATGCTCCTTCGCTACTCTCTCAATGAAGACAAAGCCGCTGATGCCATCGAAGCTGCTGTCAATCAGGCCCTCGATGACGGCTGCCGCACCGGTGACATCTACAAAGAAGGCATGAAGAAAGTCAATGGCCGCGGCATGACCGACGCCATTCTCGCACGCATCCAATAAAATATGGCAATCAAAAAGGGGCGGTGAAGAAATGA
>DLZS01000059.1:10908-14963 GCA_003447275.1 Dialister sp. | reverse complement strand
AATCGTTGTCAGATTTCATTCTTGGATTTTTATACAGAGCGAGGAATCATCTGACGCGAATAGCAAGCTATTTAAGGAAGATGATGACGAAGCCATGTATAAAAATCCATGTGAAATCCGACTCTGCGATTGAATCAGCGTTTCCTTATATTTTATCATACTTGGCTTTCCCTGTTGTCGGTCAGATGCCAAGAGGCTTACAGTGTGGAATGAAATTATTGCTTTTTCGCGCTGCACCATGCCTGTTGAAGCTGCTCAGACCGCAGAGCTTAGAGAACTGGTCAAGTCCTCCTGCCGTCTCAACAAAATTCCCATTTTCATCTTTCCTATCACTCTTGGATTGTGCTAAAATAAAGTGAAAATACCTTGAAGGTATAATGACAGAACGGAGGAGAAGAATGGAAGAAGAAAGAAAAGCTGCGAATTTTATCGAAGCAGAAATCAATAAAGATATTGCAAATCATGTTTATGCGAATGATCGGGTGCTGACGCGTTTTCCGCCGGAACCGAATGGATACCTTCACATCGGGCATGTGAAGAGCATCTGTCTCAATTTTGGCATTGGACAGAAGTATCATGGGGAGACGAATGTCCGCTTCGATGATACGAACCCGGCAAAGGAAGAGGTCGAGTATGTGAATTCCATTCTGGAGGATGTGAAGTGGCTCGGCTTCCATTGGAAGGAACCAGTCCATTATGCATCTGACTATTTTCCGCAGCTGTATGAATTCGCCTGCAAGCTGATCCGCATGGGCCTTGCGTATGTCGATGACCAGACGAGTGAGGAAATCCATGATACTCGTGGCGATCTGAAGCATCCGGGCAAGGAAAGTCCGTATAGAAACAGGAGCGTCGAAGAGAACCTGAAGCTTTTCCAGGAAATGAAGGAAGGCAAGTACAAGGATGGGGAAAAGGTGCTTCGCGCCAAGATCGATATGGCTTCGCCGAATATGGTCATGCGAGATCCGGTCATTTATCGTGTGCTGCATGCGACCCATCATAGAACGGGGGATACCTGGTGCATTTATCCGCTCTATGACTTTGCACATCCGCTCTCTGATGCTATCGAAGGGATCACGCACTCCATCTGTACGCTGGAGTTTGAAGAACGTCGTCCGCTTTACAACTGGTGTCTGCAGGCATTCGACGGGCCGGAAAAGCCGCGCCAGATCGAATTTGCCCGCCTCAACGTGACGACGATGATCACGAGCAAGAGAAAGCTCCGCAAGATGGTAGAAGCCGGCCTCGTTTCCGGATGGGATGATCCGCGTATGCCGACCATCAGCGGGATCCGCCGCCGCGGCTACACGCCGGAGTCGCTGCGTCATTTCTGTGAGCTGGTAGGGGTTGCCAAAGCGGACAATCTTGTCGATATCGCACAGCTGGAATACTGCATTCGTGAAGACCTGAAGGCGAAAGCTCCGCGTCTCATGGTGGTCGTCGATCCGGTGAAGGTCGTCCTTACCAACTACCCGGAAGGGCAGATCGAAGAAATGACGATGGAGAACAATCCGGAGGATGCTTCGGCCGGAGAACGTCAGGTACCGTTTGGCAGAACCCTCTATATCGAACGGGAAGACTTTATGGAAACACCGGTGAAGAAATTCTTCCGTATGACACCAGGCAAGGAAGTCCGCCTGAAGGGGGCTTATATCGTGAAGTGTGAGGATGTCGTCAAGGATGCCCATGGCGATATCGAGGAGATCCACTGCACGGTCGACTTTGACACAAGAAGCGGTACGCCGGGAGCGGATCGCAAGGTGAAGGGGACGCTCCACTGGGTAGCCGCTGATACAGCGGTCGATGTGGAATCCCGCCTCTATGACTACCTGATCCCGCCGGATGATACGGATGATGGCCGCGATTTCATGGAGAAGGTGAATACCCACTCGCTGGAAATCAAGCACAGCAAGGCAGAGCCGGAAATCAAAAAGTACAAGGTCGGAGATCGCTTCCAGTTCCTCCGAAAAGGCTACTTCATCATCGACAAGGACAGCAGCGAGGATCATCTGGTCTGCAACCGCATCGTAGGTCTGCGTGATACTTGGGCAAAGCTCGCTAAGAAGAACGGCTGATATGAAGATGTGGAAACGCGTTTGCGCCGGGCTTCTCGTGGCTGCCCTGCTGCCGATCTCCTCTCTGGCAGCGGAGAAGCTAGATCTCAAAGGCATCGGGCGGATGACGGTGCCAAAGAATGTGACCTTTGAAAAAGGGGCACAGGATGCACTGCCCTTCCTGTCTGCAGGTGGGACAGAGCGCTTCTTTTTGCGGCGCGGGATGACAGGCAGTGTATATTACACGATGACCTATGCGAATCCTCCGGATTTCAGCTATGGCTGGGTGATGTCGCATAAGCTCGGTGTGTCTTATCTTCTCGGCATCGGAGCGGTGAGTCATAAGGATGATCCGGCGGAAGCACAGCTGGATCTCATTGCAGCTGATCTCAATGAAAGGCTGATAGAGTCCGGAGCATCTTTTGATGGCGAAGCACCTCTGGTAAAAAGCAAGGATAAGAAGCATCTTCGCTATGAGGGCTCTGTCGTCATCACGACGAAGGAAAAAGATGTCACATACCATGAGGCGTATCAGATCGTCCTTGCCTGTGATGGTTATTTCACAACGCTCGGTATCATCAATACAGATGCGGATCAGAAAGATCTTACCGCGGCGGTAAAGACAATGGTGCAGAAGAGAAAACTCCCTGAAAAGGTGAAGCTGCTCGATCTGGCAAAACGAGGGACATCCCTGACAGAGTGGAAGTGAATGGAAGCGTTGATTCTCCGGAGCGTCCCTGCCGCCAACATCACCATTGACAAGGCGACTTCAAACATTTAATATGTAAGTGTAGTAAATTCAGGGAAACATGGATGTCATTGCGGCATCAGGTTTCTCAGATGTACTGGTATGTAATAGGAGGAATTCCAAATGGCAAAAGTAGCAATCGTATACTGGTCCGGTTCCGGCAACACAGAAGCTATGGCTCAGGCTGTAGAAGAAGGTGCCAAGGCAGCTGGCGCAGAAACGACACTTTCTTTCGTTTCTGACACCACGGCTTCCGATGTAGCAGCTTTCGATCACATCATCCTTGGCTGCCCGGCTATGGGTAATGAAGAACTGGAAGAATATGAATTCGAACCATTCTTCGCAGAACTGCTTCCACAGCTGAAAGGTAAAGTTGTCGGCATTTTCGGCTCCTACGCTTGGAATCAGGGCGACTGGATCGAAACCTGGAAACAGCGTTTTACCGATGAAGGCATCGAACTCGCTGCTGAACCGGTCAAAGCTTACAGCTATCCGGACGATGATGCACTGGCAGCTTGCAAAGCTCTTGGCGAAACCGTTGCTAAAGCGTAATGACTATATAAAAAAGGGCGTTCCGAGGAGCGCTCTTTTTTTGTAGAAGAAGGAAAATGAGAGATTCTTGCGAATGGCGACAGGCTCTCCCTCCACATTTCGATTTGGATCAGCGTTTCCTTACATTTTCGCAAAATCTCATGAGACGTGGGGATGGTGGATGCAGTCATTCCCCGGTGAGGAGGTCAAGATGGGACAGAAAGTAGCGATCATTTTTTATTCTGCGACAGGGAATACGGAAGCTATGGCGGAGGCTGTCGCAGTCGGTGCTAAAAAGGCAGGAGCTGATGTGCTGCTGGCGCCGGTATCTGATGTGGATCCGGTGGAGATCGGCAACACCTGCCATCGGATCATTTTGGGCTGTTCGGCCTGGGGGGTGGAGGTTATCGAAGAGGCACAGATGAAGCCCTTCTGTGATAAGCTGAAGCCCTATCTCAAGGGAAAGATCATGGGCATCTTCGGCTCGTGTGGCTGGAGCCGCGGCGCATGGCTGAATTCCTGGTACAATGAGCTGCACTTTGCCGGAGCCAGATTCCCAGCGCATCCGCTCCTTGCGTATGGCTACCCGGATGAGACAGCACTCAAAAATTGCGAAGAGCTCGGAAAAGCAGTGGCAGAGGCAGAAGATGAATGACTGACACTTAAGGAAACGCTGATTCAGTCGCAGAGTCAGCTTCCACAAGAATTTTTATACATAGCTT
>DLZS01000059.1:0-10596 GCA_003447275.1 Dialister sp. | reverse complement strand
AACGATTTAATCAGTGTTTCCTTAGTGGCTAATCCCCGGATATGCTCTTTAGGATCGGTGTTTCCTCCAAACGGATATTTATCATTATTTTTTGACAGCAGCCATCCTCAATAAATGAAAGGAATTTATCAATGAATTGGGACAATAAATTTGCCAGTGATGTGAAAGCGGTACCATTTTCCGGTATCCGTAAATTTTTCGATCTGGCCAGCTCTATGAAAGATGTGATCTCTCTGGGTGTCGGTGAGCCGGATTATGCGGCTCCTGATAAGGTCATCCATGCCTGCATTGACAGCCTGAAGAGAAAAGAAACGTCTTATACGTCGAACTGGGGACTTCTTGAGCTCCGTGAAGAGATCGCCAAGCTTTTTGCAAAGCGCTATGGACTGACCTATGATCCGAAGGATGAGATCATGGTGACCGTTGGTGTTTCAGAAGCCATCGGCCTTGTCATGACGACTTTCTTGAATCCGGGAGACGAAGTGCTGATCCCTGATCCTGCCTACCTGGCGTATCCGGCCTGCGTTTCTATTGCGCACGGCGTACCGGTCCTGGTACCGACCTATGCGAAGGATGAATTCCGCCTCACGGTAGAAGAACTCGAAAAGAAAGTCACGCCAAAGACGAAGGCCATCCTGATCGGATATCCGAATAATCCGACCGGAACGATCATGGACAGAGCGTCTCTGGAAAAGGTCGCTGCTTTTGCCAAAGCCCATGACCTCATCGTCATCGCGGATGAAATCTACTGCGATCTGACGTATGAAGGGCAGCATACCTGCTTCGCTTCGTTGCCTGACATGCAGGAACGCACGATCGTCTTGAATGGTTTCTCCAAGTCTTATGCGATGACGGGTCTTCGTATCGGCTACGTTTGTGCTCCGCGGGAAGCACTCGAGGAGATCTACAAGGTACATCAGTATGAGATCCTCTGCGCTTCCACGACCAGCCAGTATGGCGCGATCGAAGCACTCAGAAATTGTGATGATGATGTAAAAGCTATGTTTGAGGAATATGCGGCCCGCCGTGAAATGATCTATCAGGGGCTGGTGGATATCGGTCTGACAGTCTTCAAACCGAAGGGCGCTTTCTATATTTTCCCGGATATCAGCTGTACAGGGATGGATGAGGAAGAATTCTGCGACAGGCTTCTTACGGAAGAAAAAGTCGGTGTCGTACCCGGCACCTGCTTTGGACCGCAGGGGAAGAATCACATTCGCATTTCCTACGCAGCCAGCCGTGAGAATATCGCCGAAGCGCTTAAACGCATGGCCCGCTTTGTAAAGAAATATAAAAAGGCGTAAGGAAAATTTGAAAAGAGAGCCTTCCACGTCGTGGAGGCTCTCTTTTGCTTGACAGATGAGAGGCGGGGCAAGCATAATATGATTGTTGGCAGTTTCAGCCATGAATGACCGGTCATGGATCATGGCTTTTCGATAAAAGGAGAAAATGATGAAGCTACGCATATATCTACTGACACTCCTGCTCGGAGTTCTCGGCTTTGCAGGATGCGAAGCAGCAGAGCAGAACATGCGTGAAACAGCTCTTCCTGCATCGGCCGAGGCTCCGGCGGAGAAGACCATAGCGGAGTCTCATGGAAAAGCAGCGAAGGAGGAGACAGCCGAGACCCCGCTTCTTCCGATCGATGCCTCTCCGCTTGCGAATGATGATTTTATACTGCATGGTATGGCCTTGGGAGATCGCGTGGATTCTCTGATCCGGAATATGGGCGTGCCGGATGCCATCTCGCGTGGTAGTGTAAGTGATACCTATACATGGAAGGACTTCACTGCGCGGGTGAACCATGCTGTTACCGAAGAGAGCGCATGGAAGGTCATGGGGAAAACGGCACCGCCCACAGGCCTTACCGAGTATCGAAGTGAGAGAAAGGATCTGGAAACGCTGCGCGGCATTCACGCGGGAAGCTCACGTGAAGCTGTCCTGCGTGCCTATGGTCGCCCTCTTCGCCTTCTTTGGGATGGGGAAAAGAGGGATTTCCTTCTGACTTATGAAGCCGGGGATCAAGAAATTTCTTTCACCATTCATAAGAACGTGGTAAAATCATTGCATGTGTCTTACTTGTCTGAAAAGAAAAAGAAGAAGACAGAAACGCAAGAAAGGCATGATTTTTTGCCGAAAGGGGACTTCTCTTTGGCGGGCCTTTCCTTGGGGCAGCGCTTCAAAAACTACTCTTTTATGGAGTGGGAACGGAAGATGATGAATCCCGGAGAGGAAATCTGGTACTACGAGGGCTATGGCGTCCGCATGACAAAGAAGGAACACTGGATCATGGCGTTCTTCCTGACAGATGATCGGATGCTGACTCCTCGAGGCCTTGCCATGGGCGATGATCAGTCGACCGCGGAAATGCTCTATGGCGCGCCACAAAAGCTGGAGATGGATACCTCTACAGGCAGCCCGCGCACAGCCTATGTGTACTTCTCCCAAGGGCAGAAGGAGGTACTCATCCTCTATTTCAAGAATAAAAAAGTGGATGGCATCGTCTGCGCCGGGAATCCACAGCGGAGAAAGTGACCTGTCCCCAGGCACTCATTTTTAGTAGTCAAGCAATCTGAGGTGTTATCGTGTACGATTATTTTTGCGCATTTATTGTCGGCGTAGTGGAAGGGCTGACAGAGTATATTCCAGTTTCATCGACAGGCCATATGATCATCGTCGGGCATATGCTGGGCTTCGAGGGGACGCTTGCCGATCTCTTCGATGTCTTCATCCAGCTCGGTGCGATCCTTTCCGTTCTCGTGGTGTACAGAGAAAAATTTACCTTTATCCTGAATACCCATCACTGGTTTCGTACAAAGGGGCCTTCTCTTCTGAATCTGGCCATCGCCATGTTTCCGGCCTGCCTTCTGGGGCTTGTTTTTCATGGATTTATCAAGAATACGCTCTTTGGTCCCATGACAGTCATCATCGGTCTGGTGCTGGGCGGTATCTTCATGATCGCGGCTGAGAAAATGCATAAGCATTTCTCTGTGACAGATGTAGATCACATCACATGGAAGCAGGCGCTGAAGATCGGACTCTTCCAATGCCTCTCTCTTTGGCCGGGGTTTTCTCGAAGCGGCAGTACCATCGCCGGCAGCCTGCTCTTGGGGATCTCCAGAAAAGCGGCAGCAGACTTCACCTTCATCATGGCGGTTCCTCTGATGTTCCTTGCCTGCATCTATGATCTTTTGAAAACGATCAAGTACCTTGAAATGGGTGACTTTGGCATTCTGGCCGTCGGATTTGTGACCGCTTTCTTCGTGGCGTATGCATCCATTCTTTGGTTCCTGAAATTCCTGAATACTTCGACACTGACCGGCTTTGCCATCTATCGTTTTGTTGTCGCGCTCGTTGCACTCATTTACTTCTGGTGAAAAAAGGCTCCCGCTTCGGCGGGGCTTTTTTAGTGATGTGAAATCGTTTCTTGCCGCCTAAAAACCAAGTCTCATAAGAACTTTATACATCGTTTCCTCATAACCATCCCTCTGGCTGCTCCTCCCCAAAATCCTCCAGCTGCAGGATCTCCGCAGAAGCCGCTTTCGGCGATGGCGCAGCCCGAGAGATTGGCCGATGGGGGATTTGCATGAAAATCATTATTCCCTACTGGCAAAAAGAATACATTCATGGTATGATTGAATTTGTAGTAGTAGGAATAGTTTCTATTTCTGCCTGAAAAGAGAGAGAAGGAGGGGAGTACATGAAGGCTTATATCCGTATCAGACATACTGGAGAATTATATGACCGCAGCTGCTATGCAGCCTATGCGGGAGCAAATGAACTGGATATCCCTGTGAAGCCCTATAAAGTGGTGTATTCTCTGACCGATAATGATCCGAAGGATCCTGTGGTGGGGACATTTTCGGATGTGAAGGTGGCACTCGAAAGATTCGGCGTGAAGCTGCTGCCACTGGATTATCCGGATGAGCTGATGCCCTTCGTCGGACGAAAGATTTGGAAATCGACGCTCTTCACCATCACCAGCCATGCGGAAGACTGGCATGTCTTCGTCAAACCGGTGGAGGATGTGAAGCGATTCCATGGCACAGTGCTTGATAAGTCGGAAGACCTCATCAAGCTGGGCGGGGGACTCGAAGATATCGATGTCTGGTGCAGCAGCCGTGTGAATTTCATCTCCGAATGGCGTCTCTGGGTACTTCAGGGAGAGATCGTAGGTCTTTGTCCATATAAAGGACGCTGGGATGTTTTCCCTGATCCCAGCGTCCTCAAAGCAGCCGTCGCTGCGTATCATTCTGCCCCTGCCGGCTATGCGCTGGACTTTGGTATCACGGATGAAGGCAAGACGCTCTTGGTCGAGGTATCTGATGGCTATGCGCTCGCTTCCTTTGGCTTGAAATCAAGGCTCTATATGCAGATCCTTCTTGCACGCTGGCAGGAATTAACTAAAGATGTGAAAGTGTGAGCTGGCGTATCTGCTCATCATTTTGTCCCTATGGCACCGATGCTTGTAGTACCTTTGTGTTTTCTGCAGTAGTCGGTGCTTTTCTTACCTGCAAGGCGGATCCTCTGCTTTTTCAGTTGTCTTTGGCTGCAGGCGAGCCGCAGTGGTACGGCACAAAAAGAGTCGCCGCGGAGCTTATAAACAGATAAAACTTTCAGATATTTTGCTTACTGCCTGTGCGCTTCTTGCGGAACGGGCAACGGATAGAATAAGCAATAACGATGAATGAATTTACAGAAAGGAGGAGTTGTGGTGAGGCTGAGCAATGATTTTCTGCAGCGGCTGAAGGACAGTGTCAATATCAATGACATCATCGGCTCGTATGTCGATCTAAAGAAAAAAGGAAGATACTATTTCGCTTCCTGTCCTTTTCATGGACCGGAGAAAACTCCTTCTTTTTCAGTGTCTCCGGAAAAAGGATTTTATTATTGCTTTGGCTGTCACGAGAGCGGGGACGTCTTCCATTTCCTGCAGAAGATGGAAGGGATCACTTTCATGGAGGCCGTGGAGAGAGTAGCTGACTACGCCCATATCGATATGCCGACGGAGGAGATCTCTCCGGAAGAACGGCAAAAGGCAGCCATGATGAAGAAAATGGTGGAGGTCACGGAGCTTGCAGGCTCTTATTTCCACAATTGCCTCACACGGACGCAGATGGGACAGGCAGGAATGGCGTACTTCGAGAAGCGCCACCTTTCGATGGAAACCATAGAAAGATTTAAGCTGGGCTTTGCACCGGCGGATTGGCATCGTCTATACCATGACTTCACAACAAAAAAGCAGATAGATCCGAAGATACTCACAGCCTGCGGGCTTTGCGGGTACAAGAATGGAAACTATTTTGATATGTTCCGCAATCGCTGCATGTTTCCCATTCTGGATTTGAAAGGGCGCGTGGTGGCATTCGGCGGTCGTGTCATGGATGACAGTAAGCCGAAGTATCTGAATTCGCCGGAAAGCCCGATTTTCAATAAGCGCCGTCTCCTTTTTGCTATCTATCAGGCACTGCCGGAAATCCGCCAAAAGCGGCAGGCGATCATGGTCGAGGGCTACATGGATGCGATTTCCCTGCATGCCCATGGTGTCACGAATGTAGTAGCTTCCCTCGGGACTGCCTTCACCGTAGAGCAGGCAAGGCTTCTCAAAAAATATGCCGACGAGATCGTTTTCTCTTATGATATGGATGCTGCCGGTCAGAATGCGACGCGGCGGGCATTGGAGATCGCCGGCGCTGTGGGACTGAAGCTGCGTGTGGCACTCGTGGGTGAGGGCAAGGATCCGGATGAATTTGTCAATCTTCATGGCGGGGAGGCTTATTTAGAAGCGGTGGCGCAAGCGCAGCCTGCATTGGACTATCTCTTTGGCGCGCTGCAGCGGCAGTATGATGCGTCGACACTTGACGGGCAGCATCACATTCTGGATGAGATGTTCGCTGTACTTCTCGCGCAGCAGGATACGTTTCAGTTCAATTCGTTCATCCGCAAGATGGCGATGACGCTCCACATGGATGAAGGAATGATCCGAAGTGAAGCACTCTCCTTTGCGAAAAAGAATCATTCGACCCTATATATTTCCCAGAAAACACCGCTGGAAGCACCGACGACAGACAATGGGCCGCAGGCAAAGAAGCAGAAGCTCCTGGAAGAAGGGCTTCTCAAGTACTGCCTCCGCTATCATATGCTTCCTGAGGGCTGGGAGTTACTCAAAAATTATCCTTTCACCTCGCCTTTCCGCCAGAGACTCTTTGATGCGATGAAATCGATGGAGGGAGAAATCACGGAACAGGCGGTGGAGGGGAAGCTCCTTCGCGAGGATATACCGCTCCTGGCAGAGCTTGCGATGGAGGGGGATCCGCCCGGCTCTGTCCCTCAGGAGGAATATATATGGCCTTTGATGAAGATGTATCTCCAGAAGGAGTATCGTCTTCATACAGAAAAAGTCCAGTCTCTCATGACTTCAGATCCGGAAGAGGCCAGAAAAGAGCAGATGATCTGTATCCGCCTCAGCAAAGAGATCATGGCACTGGGAAGGGCGTGATAGCGACCGGACGTCGGCATCTGTCGCCCATCACTATCGACTGATCAGTAAGAATATTGTTTGTTTTGCATATACCACATTTCCGCAGCAGAGATGGACATGATCGCCGGAATGGATTACCAGTATCGGGGGATATAAAAATGGCTGAACGAATGACTCAACTTGAAAAATGGATTCAGGAGCTGAAGAAAAAATCCCATGACGGGCTGGTGGCGAATAAGGATATCATGGAGTTCATTTCCACGCACAATCTGGGAGAAGAAGATCTGTCTGCACTTTATGAAGCACTTCATATCCACCAGCTGGAAGTCGACTTTAATGAAGAGGTGGATGATTCCTTCGACTTCATCGAGGAAGAGGAGTCGGCTGAGCTTGTCAAAGAAGAAGAGGCCGAGGCGGAAGCCGAAGAAGACACGCCGGTGCCTGATCTGGATAATGCCATCTCGATCGATGATCCCGTGAAAATGTATCTGAAGGAAATCGGTGCGCTGCCCCTTTTGACCAGTGAAGAAGAGATCGTGCTTGCCAAGACGGTCGAGGCGGGTATGCGTGCGGATGCGCTTCCCGAAGAAAAGGAAGCGGCGCGGGAAGCGAAGAAAGAGCTGGCTGATCGGAACCTCCGCCTCGTGGTCTCCATCGCAAAGAAATATCTGGGCCGCGGGCTTCAGTTTCTGGATCTCATTCAGGAAGGAAATCTGGGACTCTTAAAGGCGGTCGATAAATTCGACTATACCAAGGGCTATAAATTCTCCACCTATGCTACATGGTGGATCCGGCAGGCTATCACGCGCGCCATTGCGGATCAGGCACGCACCATTCGTGTGCCGGTACATATGGTAGAGACGATCAATAAGCTGAATCGCATTTCCCGCCAGCTGCTGCAGGAGAATGGGCGTGAGGCAACCAATGAAGAGCTTGCCAAAGCCATGGGCGTATCCCTCGCCAAGGTACGCGAAGTCAAAAAGATCGCACAAGACCCGATTTCTTTGGAAACGCCGATCGGTGAAAAGGAAGATTCCCATCTGGGAGATTTCATCGAAGACCACGAAGCCATCGCGCCGGATGATGCCGCCGGCAGCATCCTTCTCCGCGAGCAGATCGAAGAACTTCTGACCGGACTGACGGAAAGAGAACGACAGGTGCTCGAGCTGCGCTTCGGGCTGAAAGACGGTAAGACAAGGACTCTCGAAGAAGTGGGAAAATACTTCGATGTGACCCGCGAACGCATCCGTCAGATCGAAGGGAAAGCGCTTTCGAAGCTGAAAAAGACGGCCAAAAATCTGATTAACCAGTGAATCATAGGCAATCAAAAAGCAGCCCTTGACGGGCTGCTTTTTTGATTGCGTTCATTGAGGATCATGAAAACGGTATACAAAATCCTTAGGGAAACGCTGATTAAATCACAGAATCAGATTTCATATGGATTTTTATACATAGCGTCGTCGACATCCTTCTTAAATAGCTCGCTATTCGCGTCGGATATCTCCTCGCTCTGTATAAAAATCCAAGAATGAAATCCGATAACGATTTAATCAGTGTTTCCCTTATGAGATCAGATGGTATGCGCGGAGCCGACGACAGCTTCGATCTTGTGCATGACCATCTGCTTCACAGCCTCTCTGGCCGGCTTCAGATAGCTTCTCGGGTCGAAATTCGACGGATCCTTGCAGAGCGCTTCACGGATGGCACTTGTCATAGCCAGACGGATATCGGTGTCGATATTGATCTTGCAGACAGCCATCGTGGCAGCCTTGCGGAGCATGTCTTCCGGGACGCCTTTCGCGCCGAGGACTTTGCCGCCATAGGCATTGCACTTTTCCACAAATTCCGGAATGACGGTAGAAGCGCCATGGAGGACGATCGGGTAGTCCGGCAGGAGCTTGCCGACCTTTTCCAGACGTTCATAGTCAAGATAGGGGTCGCCTTTGAATTTGTATGCTCCGTGGCTGGTGCCGATCGCAATAGCGAGAGAGTCGCAGCCGGTAAGCTCTACGAACTCAGCCGCTTCTTCCGGATCCGTAAAGATCGCATCCTTTGCATCGACGCTGACCAGATCTTCTACGCCGGCCAGACGTCCGAGCTCGGCTTCCACCACGACACCTTTGTCATGTGCATATTCGACGATCTGCTTTGTGACTTTGACATTTTCCTCAAAGGAGTGCTTCGAGCCATCATACATGACGGAAGTAAAGCCACCGTCAATGCAGGCCTTGCAGATCTCATAAGAAGAGCCGTGGTCCAGATGGAGTGCGGTCGGGATCTCCGGATAATCCTGAAGGGCAGTCTTGACAAGGCCGACGATATATTCCTGACCGGCATAATTGCGGGCGCCTTCCGAAGCCTGAAGAATGACCGGAGACTCCTCTTCCTTGGCAGCTTCCATGATCCCTTGGATGATTTCCATGTTATTCACATTGAATGCACCAATGGCATAATGCCCCTGATATGCCTTTTTAAACATTTCAGTAGTTCCTACGAGTGGCATAATGATACCTTCCTTTCAATGCAACATTGATATAGTGTATACAATATATAAGCTGATCGGTGAATAAAAGCTATATGATTGCCTTTCTTTATTATACTGAATGGTACTTTATATTTCCACTGTATTTTAAGAATTATTTTCAAAAAAAGAAATGGCCGCTATTTCTTACAGGCAGAGAGGGCGGATTCATGGTACAATAAAAGAAAACAAGGGAGGAGAACATAGAATGGATCAGAAAGAAGTCGATCTGAATGAAGAACAGGAGCTTTCCCCTGAAGAACTGGCGGAATTCATGGCATCCTACAAGAAAGAGCTTGCCCACATTTATAAAATGTCCAGCGCGAAGAAGTCTTTCTTGGTGAGACAGAAGCTTCCAAATCTGAAAATGGCACTGGAAGAATGTGACCGTGACATGCGAAAGGATATTGATGAGCTGAAGCATAAGTATGGGATCCACTACTGAAAGGCAGATGCTTTTTTTCAAAAACTTTATTTTACCTCTTGCAAAAAATGAAGTTACATGATATACTCTTAACATCGCTTGAGACAAGACCTCTTGAAACAAAAACAAATCAAGGATTTGAAAAAAAGAGCTTGACAAAAGTAAGAAAAACGAGTATAATAAATCTCGTTGAAACGGATCATTAGCTCAGCTGGCAGAGCACCTGACTCTTAATCAGGGTGTCCGGGGTTCGAACCCCTGATGATCCACCAGACATTCAAACCGAAGTCATGGATGACTTCGGTTTTTTCTTTTTTCTGCCTAACTCACATAAAATTCATCATTTCTACCAATACTTTTACCAAATCAAGAAAATGCCATTTCGCAGCGCATGACGGGATGGCATTTTTTGATGCAGTGTGACTGGCTTCATCATCTTTTTCGTTAGAAAAAAGTATTTGCCTTTCATCAAGGTTTGACGGTACAACCAAAGCACGCTCGCCGCCTTCTGCAGCCTGCTCTATCCAAAGGGCATCAAGGGAACGTGTTCAAACGCGCCCTGTGCGATGCGCAAAGGGACATAGATAAATTTATCCACACAGGGGCTCAAGGCGGCCTGCAATGGCATAATAGGCGTTATTTCAAAGGGCAATGAGGAGATGGTAGATTACAGCCATTGACGTGGCTACCCAAGAGAAAGCGCGATACTTTGCGGAACGAATTGCCCGCACTGAGAAGGCGAGAGCCTACATGGATGGGGTCATGTACCCATATGCCCATGATCCCGACGGTGTGGCTTTCAAGTGGAAACTTTCGAGTTGCCATCCATGCGATGACATTTGTGACCTGTACGCCCGTGCAGACCTTTGGGGGATGGGTGAGGGTATTTTCCCGAAAGACAAGCTCCCGAAGCTGCCAGTCCATCCGAACTGCATGTGCCGTGTGGTTCCCATATTTCATGGATCCATGCGAGTCACAAGCGCCCCCCCGAAAAACAAGACGCTTGCCGGAGGGCTCGCCTACATCATGCGCCTTACAGAGACGCAGCGCCATTCACTTCTCGGAGTGAATGGGGCAAAGGAAGTCCAGAAGGGAGCCAGCTGGAAGCAGTATGCGAGGGGGTATTCCGATGAAGTGATGGAAAGTAGTGAAGTGGTAAACTAAAATTGG
>DLZS01000063.1:6164-11059 GCA_003447275.1 Dialister sp. | reverse complement strand
AGCACCCTATCCACCGCTGACGCGGCCCCCTTCCCCGATGGGGAAGGCAAAGAGGAGGCGGCTTCGCCGCCGAAAAAGGAAGCCAACCCCGCCTCGCTGCGCTCGGTAGCCCCTTCCAAAGGAAGGGGCTCGCGTAGTCATTCCCTCCTTCCTATGGAAGGAGGTGCCCCGAAGGGGCGGAGGTTGGATGGGAAAAGCGGTATGAAAAAGAGCGGGGAAGATCGTCTCAAGCAGGCGATATACGAGAGCACCCTATCCACCGCTGCGAGATCCCCCTTCCCCGCGGGAGACGGGGCGCGGTATCCATTTCTCATTCACAAATTTCCATCTATCCATGATATAATAAAATGTATTATGGAGGAATCATATATGAACGAAGCTACACAGAAAAATACAGCTCTCACTCTGCCGCTCGCAGCAATGAGAGATATTGCTATTTATCCGAAAATGACGGTCAGTGTCGACATTGGCCGTGATGCATCCGTCGCTGCCGTACGTCTTGCGATGCGCCGTGACCGCTACCTTGTCTGCGTGATGCAGAAGGATGGGAAGAAAGAAGACATCGACCTTTCGAACCTGTACGAATACGGCACGGTGGTGAAAGTGAACCAGATGCTTCAGCTGCCCGGCGGTCTCGTTCGCATTCTGGTGGAAGGCGTCTCCCGTGTGCATGTGGCGCATGCGGAGATGAAAGAGACCTGCATCTCTGCAGAAGTAGACGATGCAGAGGAATACACTGAAGATCCCCTCAAGGCCGAGGCGTATCGCCGTCTGCTCATCAAGAATTTCTTTGAATGGATGAGAAATACAGGCAAGGGGATGCCGGAAGACCAGATGAACCAGCTGAAACAGATCGATGATCCCGGTGAGACCGCTGATTTCATCTCCTCGCAGCTCCTGCTGGCGCCGAAGAAGCGGCAGGAGATCTTAGAGACATTAGACGTCATCGAACGACTGAAGATCGTCAGCGAGTGTGTGGATCGTGAAGTCGCCATCGGAGAGCTGGAAAGCGACATCAATCAGGAAGTCAGAAAGCGGATGGACAAGGAGCAGCAGGACTACTTCCTGCGCACGAAAGTGAAGACCATCCAGGACCGCTTGGGCGACACCGTAAGTCAGCAGAAGGAAGCGGAAGAATACCGTGAGAAGCTGAAAGCCTCTGCCATCCCCGAAGAAGAGAAGGGAAAGCTCGAGAAGGAGATCGACCACCTCGCCTCGATGTCGCCGATGATGGCGGAGACTGCCGTCGCCAGGAACTATCTGGACTGGGTCTTTGACCTGCCATGGGGCAAGGAAAGCGAAGACATCCTCGACCTTTCGCATGCGAAGGAGATCCTTGATGAAGACCATTACGGCCTGACCAAGATCAAAGAACGCATCCTCGAATACCTCGCCGTCCGTGTACTCGCTCCCGATGCCAAAGCACCGATCATCTGCTTTGTAGGGCCGCCAGGTGTCGGCAAGACATCACTCGCACAGTCCATCGCACGCTCCATGGGCAGGAAATTTGCCCGCATCGCCTTAGGCGGCGTCCATGATGAAGCGGAGATCCGCGGACATCGCCGCACCTACATCGCAGCGATGCCCGGACGATTCATCGAAGCCATCAACCAGGCACAGACGAAGAATCCGCTCATTCTCCTCGACGAGATCGACAAAGTCTCCTCTGACTTCCGCGGCGACCCTGCCTCGGCCCTCTTAGAAGCTCTCGATCCCGAGCAGAACAAAGCCTTCCACGACAACTACATCGACATTCCTTTCGACTTCTCGAAAGTCTTCTTCCTCGCGACAGCGAACTCCGTCGCCACCATTCCGCCGGCTCTCTTAGACCGCATGGAACTCATCGAGCTCTCCGGCTACACCGAAGAAGAAAAGCTGGAGATCGCAAAGAAATACCTCGTACCCCGCCAGAGAGAAAGAAACGGCCTCAAAGCGAAAGACATCAATTTCACTCCGGCCCTTCTCCGCCGCGTCATCCGGAGCTACACCAGAGAAGCCGGCGTCCGCAATCTGGAACGCACCATCGGCGCGCTCTGCCGCAAAGTCGGTAAAAAAATCGTTCTTGCTGATGACAGCCTGCCGGCACTGACCGCCAAGACCCTAGAAAAATATCTTGGCCCCGTGAAATACATGCCCATGTCCGAAGAACACAGCGATATGGTCGGCCGCGTGAACGGTCTCGCATGGACCGCCGTCGGCGGCGAAGTCCTCGACACCGAAGCCGTCACCATCAAAGGCAAGGGTCACCTCATCTTGACCGGACAGCTCGGTGACGTCATGAAAGAATCTGCCGAGACCGCCTATACCTATATCCGAAGCCGCGCCAAAGCACTCGGGCTCGCCGAAGACTTCTATGAGACACTCGACACCCACATCCACCTTCCGGAAGGCGCCGTACCGAAAGACGGTCCATCCGCCGGTATCACCATGGCCACCGCGCTCGCCAGCGCCTACACCGGACGCAAAGTCAGAGGCGATACCGCTATGACCGGAGAGATCACCCTCACCGGCGAAGTCCTCCCCATCGGCGGACTCAAGGAGAAGGTGCTTGCCGCCAGCCAGTTCGGGATCAAGCAGATCCTCCTCCCGGAAAAGAACAAACGTGACCTCGATGAGATTCCCAAATCCGTCCGCGATCAGCTCCACTTCGTCTGCGTCAAAAACGTCGATGAAGTCCTCGAACATGCGCTGGTGAAATAGGGACTGGTGACTAGTGACTAGTGACTAGTGACTGGTGACTAGGGACTAGGGATGACTTGTGACTGGAATGCCATCTTGGGGCAACGCATGCGAGACTATCCCTTTCCCGTATTGTCATCCCGAGCGTAGTCGAGGGATCTCTATGGCACCGCGGTTAGCATCCACATGCCCTTTCACGGAAACGACGCACGGGGATTGCGTTTTTGCGTTTCCCAAGCACATATCGTTGATCAGTCTGCAAGGAAGATTTCTCGGCTTCGCTCGAAATGACGATACGTCAGGAACGCAGTTCCACATTCTCGCTTCTCCCTTCCCTAGTGAATCCGTTGAACCTGACCGCATACTTTCCCAGACATGAGGAGGTCGGCGAAATGAGAATACCGCTGTGCATCCCTAAACATCCATTTTCTGAAACCAATGAGTGATTCTTAAAGGAACGCTGACTCCATCGCAGGATCGGCGCTTCCATAGAAAGGAGCTGTCCTATGGCAGAGATCAAAGACATCACCAAATTTCATATATTTTCCTCCGCCTACTTTGCCTCGGCGGTGAACCGTTCCCAGTACGTGACGGACGGCAAGAAAGAGATCGCCTTCATCGGCCGTTCGAACGTAGGCAAATCCTCTCTCATCAATTCCCTCACCGGAAGGAAGAAGCTCGCCTACGTCAGCCGCGAACCCGGCAAGACACGCACCATCAACTACTACGCCATCCAGTCTAGGCGCATAGAGAACGAAGAAGAACAGCGACAGGACTGGTACCTCGTAGACCTCCCCGGCTACGGCTTCGCAAAAACCAGCCAGGAAAACAAAGACAGCTGGTCCTCCTTCATTGACGAATATATGAAGAAGTCCCCCGGCCTAGTCATGATCGGTCTGCTGCTCGACCTTCGGCACCCGGGACTCCCCATCGACCTCAAAGCCTTCGACTGGCTGAAAAAAGCCGGCATCCCCATCCAGATCATCGCTACCAAGGGCGATAAACTCAGCCGCAATGACCTCAAAAAGAACCTCATGCAGATGAAGAAGCTCTTCCCCACAGCCTCCCTGCCCCTCGCCTACTCCTCGCTCACCGGAGAAGGACGCGATGCCCTGCTCGAAGTGATCGAGAGAAAGATCTGTGAGTAGGGGATGGTAACTAGTGACTAGGGATTAGTAGCTAGGGATTAGGATGATGGTGCTGCTTACGCAAGGTCCCACCCTTCCGGAGGACAGAATCGTATGGAAAGTTACAAAAATTTTATTGTGTTGCAAGACAGTCGGCGTTTGAATCGAGAAATCTACAATTTGGTGTTTAAATTTCCGCGATTTGAACTGTATGCACTGTCGGATCAGCTCAGGAGAGCCTGCGTTTCCGTGACATCCAATATAGCCGAAGGCTATGGGCAGGGGAGCTTAAGAAATCGACTCCGCTATCTTTATATGGCGCGTGGCTCTCTTTATGAAACCGAGACGCAGTTATTGGTGGCTGTTGATTTAGGTTTTGTGAATGAGGCAGATATCCAAGCAGCCTTGAATTTGGAAGAGAAGATTGCCAAGATGCTGAATGGACTGATTCGGGCCAATGAGGAAAGAATAAAAAATGGCAATATGGGGAGGATGGGGGAAGATGCTTGTGAATATGGAGCGAGAGACATCCTAATCCCTAACCCCTAGCTACTAATAAGGAGAAACCATGAAGAAACTCATACTGACCCTGCTGCTTGCCATCGTGTGTGTGCCCGCATGGGCCGCGCCATGGGATGCTCCGAATTCCTTTGAGATCGTGAAGGAAAGCTCCTGGGACTACCGGACCGCCCGCGCCCTCACCGAAGAAGGGAAAGCACCCGCCTACACCACTGCCTTCTTTGACAAAACACTCACCCGCTACGAGATCGCCAGCGTCGTGAAGAACATTCTGGAAACCGTCCCTGCCAAAGACCAGACAGAAGACATGGCAAGACTCAAGAAGGAATACACCCGCGAACTCGAAGCGCAGGGCTACCGCGAAAAGAAAAAGAAAGAGGAGCGAAAGCCCATCCTGGAAATCAGCGGAGACACCCGCGTCCGCTACAAAAACGACAGCGGAAGCGACGCCCGCGCCCGCGTGAATACCACCTGGCACATCGGAAAGACCGACATTGTGGCCGGAGGCAGCGCAGAGAAAGACATGTAAAAAAGGAGCTGTGAAGAAATGAGGATTCATTTCTTCACAGC
>DLZS01000063.1:0-5921 GCA_003447275.1 Dialister sp. | reverse complement strand
TTTGGTTCAAGGTTCAGGGTTCAGGGTTCAAGGTTCAAGGTTCAGGTGGCGGCTTCGCCGCCTTTTTTTAGAAGATGGTATTCTCGTATCGCCAAAGCGAATACAGGATACGTGGAGAAAAAGAACAACGACGGACAAAGCCTTCCCCGCGTGGGGAAGGTGGCGAGCGGAGCGAGCCGGATAGGGTACTAGCGGTATGAAAAAGAGCGGGAAAGATCGTCTCAAGTGCGCCATTAACGAGAGCACCCGAGCGCCGCTGGCGCGGTCCCCCTTCCCCAATGGGGAAGGCTACGATACGGGAATACCGCTATCCCCGACACAAAGCCTTCCCCGCGTGGGGAAGGTGGCGAGCGGAGCGAGCCGGATAGGGTTCTAGCGGCATGAAAAAGAGCGAAGAAGATCGTCTCAAGTGCGCCGTTTACGAGAGCACCCTATCCACCGCTGCGCGGTCCCCCTTCCCCAATGGGGAAGGCTGCGACACGAGAATGCCGCTATCCCATGCTGTGATCCCTAATCCCTAATCCCTAATCCCTAATCCCTAGCTACCAGTCCCCATTCCCTAGTCATCAGTCACTAAAATGACCACTTTTGCAGAATTTCGACCACTTTTGCAGCGAAAGGCACCGCAGGGGATAGATTTCCTGTATTGTAAAGACAGAAAAACTCCGATATCCGGTACGGAGAAAATGTTCATTGTTTTTCGCAAAGGGGGAAATCATCATGAACAGCATCTACAAAGTCATCTGGTCGAAAGCAAAGAATTGCTATGTGGTAGCGTCTGAAATCGCGAAGTCCCATACCAAGTCTGCATCGGGCTCGGAAAAAATGGGGGGGTATGGTAAGAGAGCGCTCCTCGCTCTGGCAGCGGCTTCTGCTATTTTCTGCGGCGGTCTGGTGAATGTCGGGGCAACGGTGCATGTGGATGAAGTGACCGGCGGTGCCAATGAAGTCTATACCACGACAGAAGTGAATACAGCGCTGGATAAAAAAGCAGATAAAGATAGCGTGTACAGCAAAGCGGATACGCTCAGCAAGACAGAAGTGAATACAGCGCTGGATAAAAAAGCGGATAAGGATAGCGTGTACACCAAAGCGGAGACGTATACCAAGACGGACGTGAATGCAGAACTGGCAAAGAAAGCCGATGCATCAAATGTGTTCACCAAAGATCAGACACTTACGAAAGATCAAGTAAATACGAAATTGGCTGATTACGCTAAAACAACGGATGTGAACACTGCATTAGCCGGAAAAGCCAATGTAGGAGATTCTTATACAAAAGCTGAAGCGGATGGAAAATTTGCGACTTCGACTGCATTGGATACGGCGAAGAATGAGCTGGATGGGAAGATCACTGCCAATACAGCGAAAATTACTGCGAATGAAACGGCTATTACTAATTTGAACAACAAGGCCGCAACCACAGACACAACCTTGACTAACCTTTCTGGTCGTATGACAACAGCAGAATCTGATATTGGTACTCTGAAAGCTGATGTATCAACAGCGAAGTCTGATATTGGTACCCTGAAAGCCGATATGACAACAGCGAAGTCCGATATTGGTACTTTGAAAGCCGATGTATCGACAGCGAAGTCTGATATCAATAGTCTGAAAATGAAAGATACGGAATTGACTGGAAAGATTGAAGCGGAGATCGCTAATCGCATTACATCCGATACGGCGCTGGATAATAAGATCGACGCGGAGATTGCTAATCGCATTACATCCGATACAGCACTGGATAATAAGATTGACGCGGAGATTGCTAATCGCATTACATCTGATACGGCGCTGGATAACAAGATCGACACGGAAATTCAGGATCGTAAAGATGCCATCAAAGCCACCAATGATCGGACCGGCGGTATTGCTCGAAATTTAGAGGGAACGCAGACCACCATCGAAGGCATTGTCAAAGTAGATAACCAGGGCAATGTCAAAGATGTGAAGAATCTGGGCGCTGAAACGATCACGACCACAGGGAATGCTGCCATCGGCGGCGCACTCGGTGTCACCGGCGAGACTACACTGGATGGCGCACTGACGGCGAAAGGCGAGGCGACATTTAAAGATAAAGTCTCCGTAGAGAAAGACCTGACGGTCGATGGCAAACTCAATGTAGGCGAGATCTACTTGGAAAATAATAAGCTGGATGCAGCAACCGGTGAAAAGCATGATAGTGCTACCGCCATCACGGCGGATGGGATCTCGAATCTGGCTAAAGTAACAGAACATGGCAATACCACCGAGAGCCAGTTCACCCACAATAAAAAAGGGACGATCAATTATGCCAAAGTCGAGAACAGCACCGGCGACTGGAAAGTATCCACTTCCAAGGTGACAGCAGATGGTGTGTCTAACAAGATGACAGACTCTGATGGGAATACGCATACTTATTCTCAGACTGCGACCGAGAGCAAGGAGCAGCTTGTCAATGGAGATAAATCCAATTTTGAAAAGAAAACGGCAGAAGGAAACACCATTTCTATCAAGGACAAGGATGCAGCTGGGAATCCTAAATCTCTGACCAATAAACAAACGGTAGATGGAGAAAAGACATCTGTGACCAATAACGAAAGCTCCAGCACCATCAATCAAGGAGCTGATCAGATTAGGCATAATGTCACTTCTGCTGGGAAGGAATCTTCCATTGAGGTGAAGGCGGATGGAATTACCAATACATCCAAAGACGGCACCATCACAAACGATGCAAAGGATATCGTGAACAACGCCACCGGCAATATGACGAATACCGTAGGCGGCGATCTCACGACCACCGTCGGCGGCAATGAGCTGCACGAAGTCACTGGCAAGCAGACCAATACCGTGGGAGGCGGTCAGGAAAATATCATTTCCGGTGGTCAGACTAATACCATCACTGGTGGGCAGATTAACAATATCACTGGCGATCAGACCACTACTATTACGGGTAACAAGACAGAAACCGTAACGGAAAATGTGACCGAAGACTACAAGAAGGATCTCACTACTACCGTAGGCGGCAATGAAATCCATGAGGTGAAGGGAACCAAGAAAGAAACTGTAGAAGGAAAAGTGACCGAAAACTTCAAGGGTGGACAGGAAACCAATGTGACTGGTGATCAGACTACCAATGTAAGTGGTACACAGACCACCACGGCGACAGATATCAATCGCAATGCTTCCAGCGGTATGATCGATACCATTGATAATGACTATGGTACTAATACGGAAACCAAGGTAGCAGGAAAGACCACTACTGATGTCAGCATCAAAGGAACAGAAGAAAAAGGACAGTACATCAGAGGTGCTAATGAATCCAGAGATTACCTCATCAAAGGTACTTTGAAGAATTCGGAAACCAAGACGGCTGAAGCGACTTCCACGGAAATCACGGATGGCAATGGAAAAACCTCGTCTACCATTCAGGATGTGACCCAGATTTCCGGATCTGTCACGGATGGGACAAATACATCGGTATCCAATGTGAAAGCGGACTCTATTGATTCTGCGGTCACTGGTGGAACCAGCATTTCTACCATCAATCAGAAGAAGGATAGCATCACTTCACAGGTCACTGATGGTACTACTATTACGAAAATTGAGCAGACTGCAAAAGATATCACCAATACGGCGAAAGATGGTACTATCACAAACGATGCCAAGGATATCGTGAACAACGCCAGCGGCAATATGACAAATACCGTAGGCGGCGATCTCACGACCACCGTCAGCGGCAATGAGCTGCACGAAGTCACTGGCAAGCAGACCAACAAGATCGATGGGGATCAGGAAAACACCATCGGCGGAAACCAGACCACAACTGTGACCGGCGACATTTCGAACAAGGCGGAGAATATCACCAACGAAGCGAATACGAAGCTGACAGACAAGGTGGGCGATCATACTCGCGTACTGGACAGCGACGGCATCACTGACACGGTAGGCGGCTCCACCTTCAAACAGCGTATTGACAAGATCATGATGGAATCGAAGGATGTCTCGATCAAGGCGGAAGAAACGCTGACCAATGAGGCAAAGGTGATCACGAATAAGGCTTCGGAAGTCATCAACAATGAAGCTGTCAACATCAACAACACGGCAACGGGCATCATCACTTCCAAGGCATCTGAGATCAAGAACCAGGCAGACAAGCTGATCTCCAATAAAGTCGGCGAGAACACCTGGGAGAATATGGAAAATGGGAAGATCACCACATCCATCAAGGACGGGGCAAAGCAGAATCTGACCCAGTCGGATGCGGCGGGCACCACGCAGTCTACTGTCGATGGTAATAAATCGACAGTAACGATCCAGAATGCAGATGGACTTACGGATGCAGTGAGGGACGGGGCAGGCAATGAAAATGGTTCTGTTGCAACTGCTACCACCTCGGCGAATACCATCAAGAGTGGTTCCAAAGCAAATACCGTGATTTCTACAGCAGACGGCACCAGCTTCATCAATAGCGAAGCAGCGGCGCCTGTCACCGGCGAAAGCGGTGCTGGCACGGCGGTGAATACCACCATCAAGGGCAATACCATCACCACCGGTAAGGTCACCATGGACTATGCGGAGGTGATGAAAGACCTCGGCGTCCGCGGCAATGCGAATATCACCGGCAAGACCACCACGGGCTCGCTCGAAGTCACCGGCACCTCGACCCTCAAAGGCGACGTGACCATGGGAAGCAATGCGACTGTGAAGAAAGATTTCACCGTCGAAGGCAACACAAACCTGAAGAATACCAAGGTTGATGGAACACTCGATGTTACGCAGAAAGCAACCTTCGGTGACTCTGTCAGCATCGCGAAAGACCTCTCCGTCGACGGCAATGCGACCATCAAAGGCGATGTGACGGCGAAATCCTACAAAGTGGGAGACAAGACCTACATCAGCGCAGCTGGCATCAATGCGAATGACCAGAAGATCACGAATGTGGCTGACGGCAGCATTTCCGAGGGCAGCAAAGATGCAGTGAATGGCGGACAGCTCTACACCGTGAAGAATGATCTCGAAGGCAAGGTCAATAAGGTCGGTGCGAATGCAGCCGCTATGGCGAACCTGCATCCGATGGAATTTGATCCGGACTCCAAGTGGAACATCGCCGCTGCGATCGGCAACTACGGCAGCGAGACCGCAGCAGCGCTCGGCGCCTTCTACCGCCCGAACAATGATGTGATGGTGAACCTCTCCACCGCATTCGGCACAGGTGAGAATATGGTAGGCGGCGGCGTATCCGTTCGCCTCGGCAAGGGCAGCAACAAGCTCTCCCGTGAGGAAAACAATGCGCTGAAAGCGCAGGTGGCTGACCTCACCGCTCGCATGGACGCTCTCCTCTCCGTCCTGAATACGAATATGTCGAAGGATTTCCCGGATGTACCGGAAAACCACTGGGCGTATGAAGCCGTCTCCCGCCTCGCAGGCAATGACATCGTCCAGGGCTACCCGGACGGCGAATTCCACGGCGAACGCACCATGACCCGCTATGAAATGGCAGAGATCATCTACAATGCACTCTCTCGCGGCGCAGAAGCTGAAAAAGAGCTGGTAGAAGAATTCAAGCCGGAACTGCAGGCGATGGCTGCTTCTGAAAAAGCCACAGCAGAAAAAGCTGAAGGATAAGCTAAGCGGAAACAGATACAGAAGGTCAAGTGAGATCACGGGCTCCGGCTGATGCAGCCGGCCGGAGCGCCCTCTCGCTACGAACCTTCCGCAGAAGGGCAGAGCCCTGCATCTATATCGTTGTCAACAGGGGTCCCCTTTAACTCCTGCCGGATGTCGTGAATCGCCCCTGTTGAAATATATAAGCCGCCCTGCGGCGCTATGCAAGTAGCGCCGCAGGGCGGCTTTATTGTGCGTATGGGAATGCTATTCCGATGGGGGAAGGCTAAGAGGAGGCGGCTTCGCTGTCCCAAAGGAAGCCAACCCCGCCTCGC
>DLZS01000042.1:13229-15743 GCA_003447275.1 Dialister sp. | reverse complement strand
ATTGCCTTCGGCACTTCCCCCGAAGGGGGAAGCAAGTCATTACGGTGCTAACAATTTTGCGCTCCATATATTACTTCATGAACATATCGATCGCCTGATTCATGCGCGTGATGGCCTCCTGGTCATTCTCTTGCACCGCTTCCACGATGCAGTGCTCCATATGCTCCTTCAGGAGGAGCTTGCCGGTATTATTGATCTCCGCACGCACTGCGGCGAGCTGGATCAGGACATCGGCGCAGTCCCGTTGGTTCTCGAGCATCTTCTTGATCGACTCCATATGGCCGATGGATCTGGATATCCGATTCATGATCGCTTTGATCTTTTGCGGGTCATGCGTATGGCTGTGACTGTGATGATGTCCGTCATGGGTGTGCCCGATCACATGGGTGTGGACATGTCCGTCGCCATAATCGTGGACAAAAACTTTATTCTTTGTATCTTCCATAAGAGGTTTTGATTCCTTTCACTTTTCGTAGGAAACACGGATCCCATCTGATGAGCGATCGAATCGGCGTTTCTTAGGGAAACACTGATTAAATCGTTGTCTGATTTCATTCTGGGATTTTTATACAGAGCAAGGAATCATCTGACGCGAATAGCGGGCTATTTAAGGAAGATGATGACGAAGCTATGTATAAAAATCCATATGAAATCCGGCTCTGCTATTTAATCAGCGTTTCCCTTATATTATACCCGATCAAAGAGGCTGTGGCTAGGGAGCCGGATATCGGCGTTTTATAAGGAAGCGGTACTCTACATGCAGAGGGCGATAGGTCTCTTGTATTCATGCTTTTAACTCATTTCCAATGACTTTTTCATATAGAATAAGCATACATGTTCCGGTTTGCATAAAAAAGTGTATACTATAAGAAGAAGGGCAGATCAGAATTTCTTCGATCAAGAGATCCTGATCGTCCATCCTTCCGTATGATTCTATGCCAAAAGGAGGAGTCACTATGTTCCGTTTCACATTACCTAGAGATATTTATTGTGGTCATGGAGCCATTGATGAGCTGTCTTTGCTGAAGGGTCACAAGAAAGCTTTCATTTGCACCGGTGGTCATTCCATGCGGGCAGGCGGTTTCCTTCAGAAGACTGAAAAGGTGCTGAAGGACGCAGGACTTGCCACCTATACGCTCGAAGGCATCACACCGGATCCATCCATCGAAGAAGTGCAGAAGGGCGCGAAGCTGATGGAAGAATTCCAGCCGGACGTGATCGTGGCGATCGGCGGCGGTTCACCGATCGATGCAGCCAAGGCCATGTGGGTCTTCTATGAATATTCGAATCTGACATTCGATGAGATCAAAAAGCCATTCTCTTTGCCGCCGCTTCGTCAGAAGGCGATCTTCGTTGCTATCCCATCCACATCGGGGACTGCGACAGAAGTCACGGCTTTCTCTGTCATCACCGACTACTCGACAGGCATCAAGTATCCGCTCGCTGATTTCAACCTGACGCCGGATCTTGCCATCCTTGACCTCGACATCCCTGTCACCATGCCGAAGAAGCTCACCGCGCATACAGGGATGGACGCGCTGACACATGCGACGGAGGCCTATGTGTCAAAGTTTGCGAATGGCTTCACGGAACCGCTCTCCAAGCAGGCTGTCTCCGATATTTTTGACAACATCGTAGAGTCGTATCATGGAGACAAGGAAGCCAGAGGCAAAATGCATATCGCACAGTGCCTTGCCGGCATGGCCTTCTCAAATGGACTTCTGGGGATCACACATTCTCTGGCGCATAAGATCGGTGCCGTATTCCATATCCCGCATGGTTGTGCGAATGCCATCTTGATGCCGTATGTCATCCAGTTCAACAAGAAGGCCTGTCTTTCGCGCTATGCCGATCTCGCTCGCGTGGCCGGTCTTCCGGGACGCACAGATGCACAGCTTGTCATTTCCTATGAGGAGGCCATCCAGAAACTGAATCAGAAGATGGACATCCCGTTGACACTCAAAGACTATGGGGTGCCAGAGGAGCTGTACCTTGCCAAGAAGGATGCGATCGCTAAGAATGCCGTCCTCGATGCCTGCACTCCGGAGAACCCGCGTGAGGCAGATGCGGAAGCTATGGCCAAGATCCTCGAATGTGCTTACTATGGGAAGACTGTAAATTTCTGAGAGATCGGCTTTAGCGAAAAAGGTGACTGCCAATAAAAAAGCACTGTGAGATCCACAGTGCTTTTTTTGGTGCGAGCGAAGGGACTCGAACCCCCATGCACAAGGCGCAGGATCCTAAATCCTGTGCGTCTACCAATTCCGCCACGCTCGCATGGCTTGCGATACCTATTATATAAGGTCAGAACCTTTTGGTCAATGGGTGGTGAGCAGATGATTTTGGGCGAGGGAAAAAACGTATCATTCGATATTGAACTATTTGAATATTGTGATATAATACTACATAGAGAGATGTAAATGTAGAAAGAAGGGAAATACGGATCCGATCGCTCCAGGGAAACACTGATTCAATCGTTGTCAGATTTTACTCTTGAATTTTTATGCATAGCGA
>DLZS01000042.1:7494-12982 GCA_003447275.1 Dialister sp. | reverse complement strand
AGCTATGTATAAAAATTCTTGTAGAATCTGACTCTGCGATTGAATCAGCGTTTCCCTAGGATTTCACTCTTGCAAAATGACAAGCTGCGGTCGCACCGACATTTCCTTCCTACAGGGAAGCCGATATGCGGCCCCCTGTGAGTTTTCCCAAAGGAGGGAACGACTATGAAAAAGTATGTATGCACTGTATGCGGATGGATTTACGATGAAGCCAAAGGTGATCCGGACAATGGCATCGCCCCGGGAACCAAGTTTGAAGATCTGCCGGCAGACTATGTATGCCCGGTCTGCGGCGCCGGTAAGGATGAATTTGAAGTTTATGAAGGATGATTGTTAATTATTGTTCGCGAAAACGATAAACAATACTTGACAATAAAGACGATGTGAGGTAATATAGAATCGTAAACAAAAGGAAATCACCATTGGCCGTGATGATTCCACTCATTGTTACAAATCTTTCTCAACAACTCCAAACACCTCTAAAAAGCCTCCCTTCGGGGAGGCTTTAGGCGTCTCATGGGGAAATCGAATGTAAAAAGGCGGTGTGACAAAACATACAGGTTTTTGTCACACCGCCTTTACTGCCGAAAGAGGCGTCTCAGAGCTGTGCCGTGCAGTGCGGGCAGCGGGTCGCATCATCTGCGATCGCTTCTTTGCAGTAGGGGCACTTTCTGATTTCCTTTGGCGGAGCTTTCGGGAAGAAGTGGTTGATCTGCTTGATGGCGATAAAGAGGACGAAAGCAATGATCAGGAAATCAATGACTGCATTCAGGAATTCTCCGTATGCGATGACCGGGACGCCGAGCTCTTTTGCTTCGGCGAGCGTGGAGACCGGGGTATCGCTCAACGGGATGAAAAGGTTGGAGAAATCGATACCACCCAGAAGGTAGCCCAAAGGAGGCATGATGACATGGCTGACCAGAGAAGAAACGATCTTTCCGAATGCAGCGCCGATGACTACACCGACTGCCATGTCTACTACATTGCCGCGGAGGGCAAAGTCTTTGAATTCTTTGAGCATACCCATGAGGGAACGTCTCCTTTCTAAAAAATAAAGAAATTATTTTTCATATCTTACCACAAGTGGAGGAAAGTTGGGAAGAGTAGGGTATAAAAATGGAAGATCGAAAAAAGAGAGCATCTGACGAGGGGACATAGAGACCGGGGCACTGTATTCTCTTATTTTTCTTACAGAGGTTTGACACATTCCTTTATCTATGCTATAGTATGTCCAATAAGCGATGAAGAAAAAGAGTACGCAGGGATTTCTTCTCTTAGCGAGTCCGGACAGTGCAAGCGGGCAGTGAAACCTTGCTGAAGTGCGTTTCAGAGCCAGGAGACCGAAAAGAAGTAGGCTCTCCCGGGGATTCCCGTTACAGGATTAGAGTCTGCTTGGACTTAAAGAGGCCGATGCGGTGACGCAACGGTGAAATTGGGTGAGAATCACGAGTCTTTCGTCCCATGGGGGAGGAAGGGCTTTTTTATTGTTTGAAATGAAGATCTCGCCTGATGCGGCAATGTTTCGCGAGCCTTGCTGCATCCATAGAATCTGCTGCTGAACTCTTTTTCATTGATCGCCATAGTAGGAAATGATAGGAGGAAATGATATGAATAAAAATGAGGATGTCAAAAACTTAGCACAGAGCGTGCTGAAAGAGCACCAGACAAAAAAGCAGGGACGGCAGTTTATTCTCTGGATCCTGGCATTGGTCGTGGGCGCCGCTCTGGGCTGGCTCGGGATCAAGCCTTTGAATGAGCTCTTTAATTTTATCGCGACGGTATTCACCCGTTTGTTCCAGTTCATCGCGGTACCGACGATCGCGCTCGCTGTCATCACGACACTGGCTGCACTCGGCGGCAAGAAGGAAACTGGTCGCATTTTTGCACACGCGGTCGTCTACACGCTTCTCACTACCGTCTTTGCGGCAGGTATCGGGCTTGCGATGTATCTCTGGGTGACACCGGGGAATCTGCCGACGGATCTGGCGAGTGCAGGGGCTTCGAGCGTTCCGCAGAAGCTGGGAACGGTCACATACTATGACCACATCTTGAATGTCATCCCGAATAACATTCTGCAGCCATTCCTGTCCGGCAATGTACTTGCTGTCATGCTGATCGCAGCCTCTTTCGGTCTCGGGCTTGCCTTCATGCCGAAGACGGAGAATCGCGAAGTCCTCCTGAAGGGCATCCTTGGTTTTCAGGAGCTTCTCTTTACACTGATCAAAGCGCTTCTAGCCATTCTTCCTGTCGGCATTCTGGCTTTTGCAGGGCAGCTCTCCGCCCAGATCGAAGCAGGGGTCATCGTAGGGGCGCTCGGGAAATACACGCTCGTCATCATGGCAAGTAACGGTATCCAGTTCTTCCTTGTCCTGCCGCTCTTCCTTCTGGCTCGTGGACTGAATCCGATCGATGTTTTCAAGAAAATGTCTCCTGCCATTGCAGTCGCTCTCTTCACCAAGAGCTCTGCGGGCACACTGCCGGTGACGCTTGCCTCGGCGGAGAAGAATCTAAAGGCGGATCCAGCGGTTTCCCGCTTTGTACTTCCGATCTGCACGACCATCAACATGAACGGATGCGCAGCCTTCATACTGATCACTTCGCTCTTCGTCATGCAGAATGCGGGAATTGAGCTTTCGATGACGACCATGCTCACATGGCTCATCGTCGCCGTGCTCGCAGCTGTCGGCAATGCAGGCGTACCGATGGGATGCTACTTCCTGACGCTTTCCCTCATGAGTGGTATCGGCGCGCCGATCGGCATCATGGGGCTCATCCTTCCGATCTATACGATCATCGACATGATCGAGACAGCAGAGAATGTCTGGTCTGATTCCTGCGTCTGCGCGATGACTGACCATGACCTGAAAGGGAAACTGAATCACGAATAGAAAAAACCGCTGTCCGAATGGTTTCGGACAGCGGTTTTTAGGTGAGGTTCAAGGTTCAGGGTTCAGCGGGGGTGGTGCGGCACATTTCGTCATCCTGAGCGGAGAAAAACGTCATGTGTTAAGGAAACTCTGATTCAATCGCAGAATCAGAGTTCATATGGATTTTTATATATAGCTTCGTCATCATCTTGATATAGTCGAAGTCATATTTTTCTGTGAGATCGACTTCTGCCTCGGCGAGGGAGATCGGATCCTGGTCGAATGCGGAGAAGTGCATCTAGGCAGCGACCAGTACGCGGTCGACTTCTTTGCCGGCAAGGGCGGCTCTGACTCATTCTTCTCTATACATAAAGGCTCTCCTTTCTGTATAAGAAATCATGAGATTTGTCATATTGTAGCATAGGTGGAAAGGTCGCGTGATATAATGAGGGAAAAGAGGAATGGCTGCGGGTTCAGGGTTAGCCCTTGGGGCGTGCCGTTCCTTTGATTACATTTGAAAACCTCGCTTGAATGAGAAATTAGAAATGAGAAATGCGAAATGATGGTGCGGCGCATAAGAATATAGAAGCGCCGCAGAGTATAAATAGTGGCGATGCCATGAGCTGACATTCCAGTCACTAGTCACCAGTCACTGGTGACTGGTGACTTCTAATCCCTAATCCCTAGACACTCATTCCTAATTTGAGCAAAACTTTCTTTCTTGATGCATGGGGAGATGCTCTATGGAGCGAATACTGAACCCGACGACCTTTAAGATCTAGGAGCTTTTTATGAAACTGTTTCGGACACGCTTTTCTTACCTATATATATGCTTTTCTTTCTTCTTGGCGGCTGCGCTCTGGTACACGGTGAAGATAGACTGTCTGGATCGGGCAGGAGAGCTCAAAGAGGCAGGGCGCGCGCTCCTGGACTTTGGGGACGTGCCGATCCTTCTTCTGGGGACGGCGTTCTTTTCTCTTTTACTGCCCAAACTGGTCGAGCGGCTTTCCGGCTTTTCTTTTGCAAGGAGAACGGCAGCAGATCGGACATGGGTTCTTCCTGCATTCCTTCTGATGGTGCTTTGGCAGCTGCCCTTCCTTCTCTCGTTTTATCCGGCGCCGGGAATGAATGACACGGTCTTCATGATGGAGAATCCGCTCTATGCAAGCGTGCAGTTTCCCTGGCTGTATTCGGTGATATACGGCTATGGCGCGAGCTGGGGAAAGGAGGTGCTGGGGAGCCGGGAGCCGGTCATCTTCTTCTTTTCTCTGCTGCAGCTTCTTTTGATTTCCTATGGGCTTACCGCCTTTGCCTTCTGGGTGAAGGGACGTGTGCATGATCTTGCCGGATGGGGGCTGTACGGGTACTTTCTCTTTTTTCCGATGGTGGGAAATTATAGTATCGCGGCAGTGCGCGATGGTCTTTTCTCTCTGGGGCTGCTCTTCTTTGTATGGCTCTTTCTTCGGCGCGCGGAAGGGGAGCCCTGGGGGAGGGCGTCTCTTTGGATCCTTGCTGCGGCACTTCTGGCGATGCTGCTTCGCAGCAATGGTCTCCTTGCCGCGCTGTCGGTATCCCTTGCCCTCTTTTTTCTGGAGAAGCGGAAGGAGATCCTCCTCTTTTTTGTGATTTTTGCGTTGATTTCCATTGTTCCCGCCCAGGTCATCCAGCGCACCCATCACTGGGAGCCGCTCTTTCAGGAGTCTATGGCGATCCCGCTCCAGCAGCTGGGGCGGACGATGGTGCTTGGCGGTGAGCGAAGCGAGGAAACGAAAACGCTGATGGAAAATCTTCTCACCGAAGAAGAGTGGAAGAAAGAATACTCACCCTATACCGTGGACTTTGTAAAGTGGCATGACCATTTCCATAGAAACTGGCTGAATGGGCAGAAAAAAGAATTCCTGTCGGCATGGGTGGATACCGGTTTGAGAAATCCGCGGATTTATGTCGAAGGCTGGCTGACGGAGACATATGCCCTGTGGAATCTGGATCCCTTCGAGTATGGCGTGCAGTCGCGCTTCGGCTGGGCGCTTTCGGATGAGAATACAAAGAATATGAAACCGGCGGATAACGACCGCATGGCGACGGGGGATTTCCCTTTGCCGCTTTGGCTCAAGGCGCGGCTGGCGAATGTCTCCTATGAGGGAAGCCATTTCATCGGGACAGGGCTTTCGCTCTGGATCGCGCTCTTTCTGGGGCTCGTCTGGATCAGACAGGGGAAAAAGGAATATCTCTGGGCGCTTTTGCCGCTTCTAGTGAATACAGCCACTCTCCTCCTCTCCACGCCGGCCTCCTCCGTTTTCCGCTATTCCTTCGCCTATGTCCTCTGCCTGCCCGTGCTGGGAATCCTCACGGTGGTGGGACGTAGTGAAAGTGAAGGGTGACAAGGGAGATGGGTTCAAGAGGCTCAATGCGCCGCGCTATCCTCTTAGAACCCTTTAAGTTAGAAAGCAGAAAAAACAATCTATCCTTTATGCGAATCCTCATAGGTTAAGCGGGTTCTGAAGGTTCAAAAGGTTCACAGGTTTCTCATCTTTTGCGAATATCATATATTCTAAAACTCCGCGGCGCTTCCAGATGATGATGCACCGTACCACCCTTAGAACCCTGAACCTTGAACCCTG
>DLZS01000042.1:4143-7244 GCA_003447275.1 Dialister sp. | reverse complement strand
AACCTTGAACCTTGAACCCTGAATCTTGAACCTTGAACCTTGAACCTTGAACCCCTTGAACCCTTAAAACCCATTATACCTGCTGTCCCTAGTCCCTAGTCCCCAGTCACTATTTCCCAAAGGAGTCCTCTCTATGAATGATTCTCAGAAAGCTGCCATCCTCTCCGAAGGTCCCACGCTTTTGATCGCGGGACCGGGGACGGGAAAGACCTATACCATCATTCAGCGCGTGCTTTATCTCATCCGTGAGAAGAGAGTGAAGCCGGAAGAGATCATGCTGGTCACGTACACACAGAAGGCATCGAAGGAGCTGACGACGCGTCTCACGGATGTGCTGTCGAAGGCGGGCATCGAGGTGAATCTGCATGAGATGTACATCGGTACCTTCCATCACATTTGCCGAAAGATCCTGAAAGAGTTTCAGGAGTATACCCATCTTCCGAAGAATTATCTGTCGGTGGACCAGTTTGAGCAGCAGTACCTGGTATACGAGCATCTGCAGGAATTTGCGGCGATCCCGGATTTCCGCCGTGTGGTACAGGACTCCTATCTGAAGCAGGGGAAGCTGATCGGTATTTCTCCATGGCATCAGTGCCAGACGATCTGCCGCTATGTGAATGGTCTCTCCGAGGAGCTGCTCTTGCCGGAAGAGATGCGGCGGACATGCGGGAATCAACTGGGCGGGCGCATAGAAGTGCTCGCACGGATGATGATGAAGTACACGCGCCTCGAAGAGGAAAGGCATTTCATTGATTTCTCCCGCCTGCAGAAGGAGACATATGCGCTTCTTTCTTCCTATCCGGAGATCCTTGACCAGCTGCAGAAACGGATCCGGTACATCATGATCGATGAGTATCAGGATACGAATTTCATCCAAGAGCAGCTCATCCGTCTTCTGGGAGGATATTCGCAGCAGATCTTCGTGGTGGGGGATGATGACCAGAGCATTTATCGCTTCCGCGGGGCGTCCATCGGAAATATTCTGGGATTTTCGAAGACCTATGAGACATGCCATACATGCAAGCTGGATACGAATTATCGTTCACATCCGGGAATTGTCCGCTTCTGCATCTCATGGATGAAACGGCAGACGAAGTGGCGGGGGCCCGATGGGCGCTTCTATCGCTATGTGAAAGGGGAGATCAAGGCTGCTTCTGCGGAGGAGGGGACGCCGGTCCTTCGCATCACGGGAAGAAGCCGGACGGAGTGCTATACGAGGGTCGCTGATTTCATCGAAGGACTAAAGAAGCGGGGGCAGATCTCCGACTACAATCAGGTGGCGGTGCTCTGCTCCTCGGTGAAGAATCCGAATTCCCGCGTACTGCAGAGCCAGCTTTCACGAAGGGGCATCTCATCTTATGCGCCGCGGGCGGGCAGGTTCTTTGAACGAAAAGAAGTGAAGTGGCTGATCGGCGCGCTTCTCCTGCTGTTTCCTGAGTTCACAGATGCGATGGAAAATGAGACGGAGATGCAGGAGACGAAGGGGATCCTTGAGATGTACCTGGCCTGCATGGGCGTCGCGAACATGATGCTTGCGCGGCCGGAGCATAAGGCACTGAAAGACTGGATCGACCGGATGAAAAGCTTCATTTCTTATGAAAAGAAGCTTCCTTCCTCCTTCCTGCACCTGGTTTATCAAATGTTTGCATTCGAGCCTTTTTCAGGGCTTTTGGATGGCGCTGTGAAGGGCGAGTCGAATGAGGCAAGAAATCTCTCGGCCATTACGCGCCTCATCCAGCGCTTCGGACTCTTCCTGCCGGAAAATCATGGGCATGGCGAGGAAACGATAGCGGATGTGCAGCTCTTCTTCTCCCGCTATCTTCGGCTTTGGTTTGAGAATGGCGTCAATGAGTACGAAGATGAGGAGCGCTATGCGCCTTCCGGTTCGGTGTCTTTTCTGAACATCCACCAGTCGAAGGGGCTGGAGTATCCGGTCGTGATCGTGCCGTCGCTCGAGGACTACCCTCGCTGGCAGGCAGAAAGCGACCTGATCACCCGTGTGGTGGAGACGGCCGCAGGGAGAAAGCCCTGCGAGCCGCTGAACGATACGAAGGACTTCGACTTCTGGCGGAAATACTACACGGCCTTTTCCCGCGCGGAAACGCTCCTCGTCCTCGCGTCTCCACTGGGGAAAAATGAGATCTCTGAGGCTTTCCGTCCGCTCATGGATGAGCTTCCTGAGTACGATGCGGAGGCCGCAGACTACCAGCATCTTCAATGCCGCCCTGTGGGGCGGAATGTATGTAAGCCGCGTTTCGCCTTCACGTCGCAGATCGCTCTTTACGAAGAATGTCCGATGAAGTATCTCTGGCATCGCGTCTACCGTTTCGCAGGCACGCAGGGGAGCCATGCCATGTACGGCGAGCTTGTCCATGAGACGATCGAGGATATCCACCGCGCGGTCCTTCGCGGAGAGGCCGATCGCGCGACGCCCTCTGTGATCTACGGCTGGATGATGGCGAATTACATTTCTCTGTCTAAGAAAGAGAATAGCTGGCTCCCTGAGTCAAAACTGAATCAGGCCTTTTCTGAGATCCGTGGATATGTGGATTTCCGGAAAGGAAACTGGGATGATGCGCTTGCTGCCGAATGCCCTCTTGAACTGGTCAAAGATGACTACATTCTGAACGGCACCATCGATCTTCTCTCAGGGGATGGGGATCAGGTACGGGTCATAGACTTCAAGACAGGAAAGAGACCGACGATGGACAGTCCCCTTATGGAAAAATACCTGAGCCAGCTCGAGGTATATGCCTACCTTGTCGAAACAAAACTCGGCCGCTCCGTGGAAAGGCTTGTCCTGTACTTCACCAGTGATGCCGAGGATCCATGCGTTGTTTTTCCTATGAGCAAAGAACGCGTGGAGAAACGGATGGAGGAATTCGATGAGACGTCGAGGCGGATCCTGGCGCGTGATTTTGCGCGTCGCTGTGAAATGAAAAAGAACGAGCTTCCGACGGCGTGCCGGTTCTGTGATTTCAGAAAATATTGTGGAAGATAATGGGTTTAGGGTTCAGGGTTCAGGGTTCAGGGGTAGCCATGGGGGCGGGTCGCCCTTTGATTCCATTTGAAAACCTCGTTTGAATGAGAAATGAGAAATG
>DLZS01000042.1:0-3922 GCA_003447275.1 Dialister sp. | reverse complement strand
AGAAATGAGAAATGGTGGTGGCGGCTTCGCCGCAAATATATATTTTGCAGCGAAGCTGCCACCACAACCCTGAACCCATCAACCGGAACCCCTGAACCCTGAATAATAAATTTGTGATTATAATAAGCATGATACATAATATATACTATATCAATACCTATCTATTCATATCATTTATTAAAACCATGATTGATACCAATTCATACAGGCTATTGATTTTGCGCCTTTCACTGGTTAAAATAGTACTATCAAACGCTAAAAGCGCATCAGAATGACGCGATCATCGCGTTCATTCTATTTTATTGAGAGGGAGAATCTCATGAGACGAATCCATAAAGTACTGGTAGCCAACCGCGGCGAGATCGCGATCCGCGTATTCCGAGCCTGCAGTGAAATGGGCATCCGCACCGTGGCTATCTATTCGAAAGAAGATATCCTGTCCCTGCACAGAAACCGTGCGGACGAAGCCTATCTGGTCGGTGAAGGGGATAAGCCGATCGACGCATACCTTGACATCGAAGATATCATCCGTATCTGTAAGGAGCATGACGTCGATGCCATTCATCCGGGCTATGGCTTCCTTGCAGAAAATGCGAAACTCGCTCAGCGCTGTGAAGAAGAAGGCATTATTTTCATCGGGCCGAAGGTCGAACATCTCATCATGTTCGGTGACAAGGTGAATGCCCGCATTCAGGCAGAAAAAGCGCAGATCCCGATGATCCCGGGGACCAAGGGCGCGGTTCACAGCTTTGATGAAGTGAAGGCTTTCGCAGAAACCTACGGATTCCCGGTCATGATCAAGGCTGTCAACGGCGGCGGCGGACGCGGCATGAGAAATGTCGACCGCATGGAAGATCTGGAAGAAGCGTACAACCGTGCGCGTTCCGAAGCGAAGATGGCTTTCGGTGATGATGAAGTCTATGTCGAACGCTGCATCATGAACCCGAAGCATATCGAAGTGCAGGTCATGGGTGATGAGCACGGCAATGTGGTGCATCTCTTCGAACGTGACTGCTCCATCCAGCGCCGCCACCAGAAGGTCATCGAAATGGCGCCGGCATGGTCTCTTCCGAAGGCACTCAGAAAGAACATCTGCGATGCAGCTGTCAAACTGATGAAGAATGTCCACTATGTGAATGCCGGCACGGTCGAATTCCTGGTCGATCAGGATGAAAAGCACTTCTATTTCATCGAAGTTAATCCGCGTGTCCAGGTCGAACACACCGTCACGGAAATGATCACCAATGTGGATATCGTCAAGAGCCAGATCCTCATCGCTGAGGGCTATGCTCTTGACGGACCGGAGATCGCCATTGGCCAGCAGGATGAGATCTGGTACAAAGGCGTTGCGATCCAGTGCCGTATCACCACGGAAGATCCGCAGAACAATTTCATGCCGGATACCGGTAAGATCATTGCCTATCGTTCCGGCGGCGGACCTGGCATCCGTCTCGATGCCGGCACGGCTTACACCGGCGCCGTCATCACCCCGTACTATGATTCTCTCCTCGTCAAAGTCACCGCGCATGCCCTTCATCCGAAGGACACCATCCACAAGATGCTCCGCTGCATGGAAGAATTCCGCATTTCCGGCGTGAAGACGAATATCTATTTCCTGCAGAATATGCTTCGTACCCGTGATTTCCAGGAAGGGCTCTGCGATGTCAACTACATCGACAGAAACCCGTGGCTCCTGCAGGAACCGGATATGATTTCCGACCGCGGCACGAAGCTGCTCTCCTACATCGGCGACATCACCGTCAATGGCTATGCCGGCGCCGGCCATCAGGAAAAGCCGGATTTCAATCCGCTTCCGCTGCTCGATGCAGACAAGATCGAAGCACCGAAGGGTACCCGGCAGCTGCTCGATGAAATGGGACCGGAGAAATTCTCCAAGTGGGTCATGGACCAGAAGGAAGTCATGTTCATGGATACCACGTACCGTGATGCGCACCAGTCTCTGCTCGCGACCCGCGTCAGGACCCATGACATCATGAATGCCATCCATTATACGGCGGTCCATGTCCCGCAGCTCTTCTCCTTCGAGAACTGGGGCGGCGCGACCTTCGACGTAGCTTATCGTTTCCTTGATGAAAGCCCGTGGGAACGCCTTCGCCAGATGAGAAAAGCCGCACCGAACATACTCTTCCAGATGCTGACCCGCGGTGCGAATACCGTCGGCTATACCAACTATCCGGAAAACGTTATCCGTCACTTCATCGATCAGGCGGCTGACAATGGTGTCGATGTATTCCGTATCTTCGACTGCCTGAACCAGCTCAGCCATATGACCGTCACCATCGATGAAGTCCGCAAGAAAGAAAAGCTCGCTGAAGCCTGCTTCTGCTACACCGGCGATATCATGGATCCGAATCGTCAGAAGTACTCCCTGAAATACTACACCGACCTTGCCAAACACATGCAGGATGCCGGTGCGAATATCATCGCGATCAAAGATATGGCAGGTCTCCTCAAGCCGGAAGCTGCCTATGCCCTGATCTCTGCGCTGAAAGATGCTGTCGATCTCCCGATCCATCTCCATAGCCATGAAGGCGGCGGATGCACCCTGTACTCCTATGCCAAAGCCGTCGATGCAGGCGTCGATATCTTAGACGTTGCGACCGGCGCACTCTCTGGCGGTACCAGCCAGCCGTCAATGACCTCCATGTACTACGCACTGCAGAATAACCCGCGCCAGCCGCAGCTGGATATCGATGCGCTTGAGACCATCGACCGCTACTGGCAGGGGGTCCGTCCGTACTATGCAGGCGTCGACTCCAAGATGACGAATCCGAATACGACCCTTTACCAGCATGAAATGCCTGGCGGACAGTACTCGAACCTGCGCCAGCAGGCAACGGCTGTCGGTCTCGGAGCCCAGTGGCCGGAAGTCTGCCGCATGTATGCGAAGGTCAATATGATGTTCGGCGATATCATCAAGGTCACCCCGTCCTCCAAGGTCGTCGGCGATATGACCCTCTTCATGGTACAGAACCATCTGACCGAGAATGATATCTATGAAAAGGGAGATACCCTCGACTTCCCGCAGTCCGTTGTCGACTTCTTCGACGGCAAGCTCGGCATCCCGTATGGCGGCTTCCCGGAAAAACTCCAGCAGATCATTCTGCGCGGACAGAAGCCGCACCTCGAAAGCCAGCCGGAGAATGTCGACTTTGAAGAAGTCAAGATGGAAATGAAAGAGAAGCACATCCCGACCCGCGAAGAAGATGTCTCCTCCTACTGCATCTATCCGAAAGTATTCTCCGACTACATGGACCGCTATCATAAGTATGGTGACCTCTCTCTCCTTGATACGCCGACCTATTTCTTCGGCATGAAAGTCGGTGAAGAAATCCGCATCAACATCGATGAAGGCAAGATGCTCCTTGTTCGCCTTGATAATGTCACAAAACCGGACCTGGAAGGCAACAGAGAGCTTCAGTTCGAGCTGAACGGCATGCCGCGCGAGATCAAGATCCACGACGCTCATGTGGCAGAGTCTGCGAATACCTCCAGAAAAGCGGACAAGGACGTACCGGGCGAAGTCGGTGCGACACTCTCCGGCTCCGTGGTAAAACTCCTCGTCGAAAAAGGCTCCTCTGTCAAGAAGGGCGACCCCGTCATCGTCACCGAAGCGATGAAGATGGAAACCACCATCACCGCGCCGATGGATGGTATCGTGAGTGAGATCCATGTCAAGGCTGGTCAGCGCATCGAATCTGGCGACCTCCTCATGCTTATCGAATAAGAGAAATACATAGTGCTTGAAAAAACCGCTCTGCCAAAGCAGGGCGGTTTTTGATCGTGAGAGCAACTAGGTAATGCTATTAAGTTAAGCGGAAGAACGTTCTTGGCTCCCCATCGGGGGAGCTGCGCGAAGGGCTGAGGGGGCTACGTAGCGGTATTGCATGAAAGTGTTGGA
>DLZS01000039.1:0-4125 GCA_003447275.1 Dialister sp. | reverse complement strand
TTTCTTCACAGCCCCTTTTTTATGTTGGGGTGCAGGTTCATCGTACGCTGCTCGCGTTTAGATTCTTCGGCTCATCCCCCATGCGTTCCGCGCACCAGCGGTCTCACATTCTCCGTTTTTCTCCGCTCAGAATGACGGTACGGAAAAATACCGCTATTTTGCATTTCTAATTAGAACGTATAGCGCGCAGACAGCGTGAAGGTGCGGCCATCACCGATGTAGTAGTGGCTCGTCGAAATATCTTCATCGAAGTATTCACGATCAAGGACATTCTCGATGGCAAACTGCATGGAGAAATTCTTGTTGAACTGGTAGTTTGTATTGAGATTCAAGAGGAAGTACGCATCGCGGGCCTTGAAGCAGCCGCTCTTCATTCCCGCTTCCGTGCGGTCCGAGATGAACATGCCGTCGACGTTCACCGTCCATGGATCCTTGTGGAAGGTCGTGCCGAGATGGAGCAGGTGACGCGGGATATCATAGTTCTTATCGCCATCGATCTTGCCCGTCTGCCAGGTGTAATTGATATAGGAAGTCCAGTTGTCGCTGTGCTTCTGGTTCACCGCGATCTCGAAGCCGTGCGTCTTGGCTTCGCCGACGTTCTGGTACTGCTTGCCACCCTGATAGGCGACCGCTTTAATGTAGTCATCCGTCTTGGCATGGAAGAGCGAAGCATTCACTTCCGTTTTTTCAGAAAGCTTTGTCTTTGCCCCCAGTTCCCATGTATCTGTGGTCTCCGGATCCAGCTCGGGGTTCTGATGATAAATGGTTTCCTTTTCCGTGTAACGGTAGACCTGATACAGGATCGGCGGGTTGAAGGATTTGCCATAGGATACATACAGATTCAGCGAATCATTGGCCGCATAATCGAGTGACAGCTTAGGAGAGAATTTATTGTAAGAAGCCGAGTCGAAGGTCTTTCTTTCCTGATCTACATACTGGCTATAGCCATCATACTTTTTATAGTGGTCGTAGCGGCCGCCGATATATGCATTCCACTTCGGGGCAAATGACCATTTGTCCTGCAGATACAGCGCCCAGTTCTTATCTTTACCGCCTAAGAATTGATCTTTCACATTCTTCTTATAAGCACTGTCCCAAGATTTCCAGTCGGAGATGTTATTGTAAACGGTCTGATCAAATCGATCCTGTCCATAGGATCCCCCCAGCAGAATGGTATGATCCCCAAGGTTCCAGCGTTTATTGATATCGAAATCCCATGACTTTGACGGATAAGAAGATCTCTTGCCGCTTCCATCGAAATTGCTGTTAAGAGTCCCCTTAGCAGAGCCCGGCTGCGTGTACCCATCCTTGGTATAATTCGTCATACCCAAGTGTGCATGCACTTTATTCTTCTGATCATTGTACGTCAGAGAATGCATATCGTAGGAACGCCAGCCCTTTGTGCCGTAGAAGCTCGACATGGAGGAATCCGCAAAATCAACGGCCGGCCAAAGCGTCTTTCCATCTTTCTTGACCCAGGAGATCGGGTCGTTGTATTTCCAGGTATAATTGGCATGCGTATACTTGTAGGTCAATTTCTGATCTTCATTGAAGGCATAGCCCAGATGGAAGCCATAATTTTCAGACATGACTTCTTTACTGCCGCGTTCCCCCATCAGCTTATTTCCTTTGGCATCCGTCAGATCTGAGGTGATCGTATGACCGGAAGAAGTCGCACCTTTCACTGCGGACGGCGTATAATCCCTCCATCCATTCGTGCTCTTGCTCTCATAGAATGTCCCCCATGACAGCTTGTCCTTCTTCCCATGCACGGCATACGCCTGCTTCACCGTAGCGTGGCTGCCGTAGCTGACGACCGCAGAGCCGTGGACACCGTCACGCTTCTCGCTCTTCGTCATGATATTGATGACACCGCCGACCGCACGGCCGCCGTAAAGGGCAGACTGACCGCCGGAAACGACCTCGATCTTGCGGATATTCTCGACAGGGATCATGTTCCAGTCGACATCACCGTTCCATGCGGTATTCATCTGCTGTCCGTCGACGAGAACGAGGATGTTCTTCGAGCTATAACCGCGAAGGTTCACCGTGCCTTCGACAGAATTCGAAGCAGAGACGCCGGTCGCCATCGCAACGGCATCAGAGGCAGTCTGTACATTGCGCAGCTTGATATCCTTCTCGGTGATGACCTGTACATTCGCCGGTACATCCTTGAGGCTTTCTGCCTGACGAGTCGCAGTGACGGTGATGCCCTTCAGGGCATACATCGGAGCGGCCTCTGCCGCACTGGCGCTGCCCACGCCGAGAAGCACCATAGCCGCCAGAAGAGCCGCTGTTTTTTTCATGTCTTTCATGTTCAATTCCCCTTTTCTGATTCTTTCCTCTCTCTAAAAGAAAAGATATCGCTCATTACTTGTTGGTAGAAAACAGATATTTCTATGGAAAGTCTGAGCCATATGTATGTATTACCATATCATATTTTAAGTCATTTGTTAAGGGAAGAAAAGCAAGGACCGCATCCGGCAGCTCCGCCGGATGCGAAGGCGGATGGAGGGGCTTTGATGCAGGTGAAAAGCTATGCCGCTCCCCCTCCCGGACTGACTCTACTCTTCCTCTCTCATCATCTCATAGAGCCGAGCGAGCGGAAGACCGACGACATTGTCATAGGAGCCTTCTATACGAGAAACCAAGATCGCACCCTTGCCCTGAATGCCGTACGCGCCGGCTTTATCCATCGGTTCCCCGGTGGCGACGTAGCGATAGATCTCCGAAGCCGAGAGCTTTCTGAAATAGACGCGCGTCGTCTCGACATGAAGATGGACATGACCCTTATGATAGACGGAAAGCCCGGTCTTGACTTCGTGCGCCCGTCCGGAGAGGCGGCGGAGCATGAGGCGCGCCTCCTCCTCATCTTTGGGCTTGCCAAGGATATCCTCATCCAGCACCACGACGGTATCGGCTGCAACGATCGCTGCCTCTGCCCCCTTTGCCTCAAAGATGCTCTTTGCCTTCCCGCAGGCATTGAAAAGCGTCACAAGATCCGCTCCCTTTTTGCAGGAAAGGATCTGCTGTACGCTCTCGGGAAATTCAAAAATACGTGTCTTCGCCTCTTCCGGCGTTTCTGCTTCTGGAAAGGAGGAGGGCAGGACGTCTTCCGTCCAGCCGATCTGATGGATGAGCTCCCGCCGACGCGGCGAAGCAGAAGCTAAAATGATGTGCATAGTGAATGCTCCTTTTCTGAAAAATTCGTAGTTTAACAGTTCAGGGGATAAGAGTGACTGGTGACTGGGATTATCCCATATCGTCATCCCGAGCGTAGCCCTCGATCTTTATTGCACACCGGTAAGCAGTAATTGCAAGATAACAGAAAAACGCAGCACCAAGACATCGTTTCTAGGGAAACACTGATAAATCGTTGTCAAATTTTACTCTTGAATTTTTATACATGACGAGGAATAGCCTGACGCGAATAGCAAGCTATTTAAGGAAGGCTATGACGAAGTCATGTATAAAAATTCTTGTGGAATCTGACTCTGCGATTTAATCAGCGTTTCCCTAGAATAGCGCATACTTGCTGATTTCCGTACTGCAATAGAGATTTCTCGACTTCGCTCGAAATGACAACGGCGCGAATCGCTATCAAAATTGCGGCGAAGCCGCCGCCCGCCTCCCTCAATCCTCATTTTCCCCCCTGAACCTTTACCTATCTTACCACACCTTGCCTAACGCTCTCCCCTTTGCTATGATACGGATAGAGGTGATGATCGTGAATAACAAGAATGGCATTTTCAAAATGATCCTGCTCGCACTTTTGGGCGCATTCCTTGCCAAGGGGCTGAATGCAAGGCAGGAGGCATATACACCGACAAAGAAAGAGGCAGAAGGCTGGCAGGCGCTGGCTCCCATCAAAAAGGCCTTCTGGCTCCTGCACCCCATGCGGGCTTTCCATTTCTTCCTGCTCCAGCAGTCGCTGGCTCTGACATGGAAGCTCGGGAAGAAATATCTGAAATAGACAGCGGATGCACGGCATGGCAGGAGGAGTCACTGACCCCTGCGGCCGATATGCGCTCCCTCTTCCCCATCCCGGGCAATAAAAAAGGGGCTGTGAAGAAATGAATCCCCATTTCTTCACAGCCCCTTTTTACTTTGCTTTCATTTGGTTCA
>DLZS01000070.1:9382-20331 GCA_003447275.1 Dialister sp. | reverse complement strand
TTCTCCCTTACGATCGAAATGACAATACGGGAGTCCGATGTCTCCTAGTCCCTAATCACCAGTCACTTGAAGCATCTAATACCTGCTTTCAAACTTTATGTCCCCCCTCAAATCGCCCGGCGCGGATTTCTTCTTCCTTGCAGAACACGCAAAAAAAGCTGCCTTTCGGCAGCTTTTCCCATCATACGGTTTCACCAAGCTGAATCCTTCGGATGGCTTCTTTGGCAGCCCTCTGGGCTGCTTCTTTTTTATTCTTTCCGACGCTCTCGCCCATGACTTTGCCATTGATGTGGATTTCCATCCAGATGGTCTTGTCATGTGCCGGTCCTTCGTCCTTGGTGACCACATAGGAGATATTCACATCTCCGTGCTTCTGTACCATTTCCTGCAGGTCAGACTTGTAGTCATGGTCATAGTCTCCTTGATCGATCAGATCGAGGAATTTTTTCATGTGCCCCAAGATGAAGCGGGATGCTACCTCATAGTTATTATCGAGATAGATCGCACCGATGACAGCTTCGAAGGCATCGCCTAAGATCGAGATACGGGTGCGGCCGCCGGACATTTCTTCTCCGCGGCCCAGACGCATGTAGTCGCCCACATGGAATTTCGCTGCGCATTCCGCACAGGAAGGCTTGCAGACGACGCTCGCCTTCGCTCGGGTCAGCTCCCCTTCCGGCCAGCTGGGAAAACGCAGAAAAAGGTATTCCCCGATGACCAGATCCAGGATGGCATCCCCTAAGAATTCCAGTCGTTCATTGTCATGAATGACTTCATTTTTATGTTCATTCGCATACGAGGTATGGGTGAGTGCTGTATTGAGAAGTTGTGCATTCTGCACGGGAATTTCATTTTCCGCAGCAAACTTTTCAATTTCTGCCATACGGTCTCTTCTTCTCATTTCAGCATGTCTCATTCTTCATAGCGCCTCATGATGACAACGGCATTGTGTCCGCCAAAGCCGAAAGCATTGGACATGGTCACATCGACTTTGCGGTCTTCCGGGCCTTCAGCCGCGTAGTGAAGGTCACATTCCGGATCAGGAGTCTGAAGATTCAGTGTCTGATGGACTTTGTTGTTCATGATAGAGAGTACGCAGACGACAGCTTCGATCGCACCGGCAGCACCCAGAAGATGGCCGGTCATGGACTTGGTGGAGTTCACGACGATGTCATAGGCATGCTGACCGAGGACTTCCTTGATCGCCTTGGTCTCATTCTTATCATTGAGACCGGTGGAGGTGCCATGTGCATTGATGTAGTCGATATCTTCCGGAGAAATACCTGCATCCGCGATGGCATTCTTCATGCAGCGAGCTGCGAGTTCACCACCCGGACGCGGAGCTGTAATATGGTAGGCATCGCCATTCGTACCATAGCCGATGACCTCTGCATAAATGTGCGCGCCTCTCTTCTTTGCGTGTTCAAGTTCTTCAAGGATGAGGACGCCACTGCCTTCACCAAGTACGAAACCGTCACGACGGACATCAAAGGGGCAGGATGCTTCTTCCGGCGGGCATTCACGGGAAGAGAGCGCATGCATGGCAGCAAAACCAGCCATCGGTGTCTTTGCGACAGCCGCTTCGGTACCGCCGGCAAACATCACATCCGCATCGCCCCACTGGATCATGCGGGTCGCTCTGCCAAGGGCATTGTTGCCGGAAGCGCAGGCGGTGACGTCAGTCAGGACCGGTCCCTGCAGACCGAAGGTGATGGAGACCATGCCGGAGGCCATGTTTGCGATCATCATCGGGACTGCGAATGGATTCACTTTTCCCGGACCGCGTTTTTCGATGCGTTCTACGGTATCTTCCATGGTCTTGATCCCGCCGATACCGGTACCGATGATGGTGCCGACGCGGTTCGGATCTTCTACGCTCATGTCGAGCTTCGCATCTTGGGCCGCCATTTTTGCTGCCGCAACAGCAAACTGAGCATTTCTATCCATGTGACGGACGGTCTTCTTGTCACCCACATATTTGACGGGGTCGAAATCTTTGACTTCGCCAGCGATCTTGACAGGGAAATCCGTGGCATCAAATTCTGTGATCGGTGTTACACCGGATTTGCCCGACAAAAGGGCATTCCAAAATGCATCAACGCCGATACCGACGGGGGAAACCACACCCATGCCAGTCACTACTACTCTTCTTCTTTCCATAAAAAGGGCACCTCTCTTATAAACTTCTTTTAAACATTATTTATCGCGTGTTAGGTTTTTAAGCAAAAATTATAGGACTTGAAAAGGCATGGCTCCGCCTGTTTCAAATCCATCACGCATGGACAAGACCTCAAAAAAACGAACCACGACGGTCATTCGCTTTTTTGAAATATTCTCCCCCAAAGGAAGTCATATGGCATGCCGGAGGGGATCCCCCCTCCGGCTTCCAATATGATGTTGAAATGCGAATGCGCATTACATCTGGCTGTCGATGTAGTCTACAGCGTTCTTTACGGTCTTGATCTTTTCAGCAGCATCATCCGGGATTTCGATGTCGAATTCTTCTTCAAATGCCATGATCAGTTCAACGATATCCAGGGAATCAGCGCCGAGGTCATCGATGAAAGTGGAGTCGATGGTGACATCAGCTTCGCTAACGCCCAGCTGGTCAACAACGATCTTCTTTACTCTGTCAAAAGTGCTCATTACTCATTTCACCACCTTTCTCATAGAAGACAGACGTCTCCTTGTATTGTACCCTACTGATTATATTACATAACCATTCCGCCGTCCACCTTTAAAACTTGTCCGGTGATATAACTTGCATCATCGGAAGCCAGGAAGGAGACAGCTTTGGCGACGTCTTCGGCAAGACCCATGCGTCCGAGCGGGATGGCTGTCAGCATGGCTTCTTTATTCTTTTCCGGAATAGCATCGGTCATGTCGGTCGCGATGAAGCCCGGTGCGACAGCATTGACACGGATGTTTCTTGCAGCGAGCTCCTTGGCGCAGGCCTTGGTGAGACCGATCACGCCTGCTTTTGCTGCTGCGTAGTTGGCCTGGCCGATATTGCCCATGATGCCGACTACGGATGCGATATTGATGATGGAGCCTTTTTTCTTTCTCATCATCATCTGCGCAGCGGCTTTGATGGTGAGGAAGTCACTCTTGAGGTCAGTCGAGAGTACGGCATCCCAGCTTTCTTCTTTCATGCGGATGAGAAGTCCGTCGCGGGTGATCCCTGCATTATTCACAAGGACATCCAGCTGTCCGAATTCTTCCTTGATCGTTTTGAAAATGCGATCCACATCTTCTGCTTTGGAGACATCGCCCTGGATGGTGAAGGCTTTGCCGCCAGCGGCTTCGATTTCTCCCTTGACAGCTTCTGCGGCAGCCTGGCTGCCGGCATAGTTCAGTGCGACAGCATAGCCCTTCGCAGCCAATGTAAGAGCGATGGCTCTGCCAATACCGCGGGAAGCCCCCGTGACGAGAGCAGTCTTTTCGATAGTTTCCATCATTATTCTCCCTTCAGTGCAGTCACGACTTCATCGATGGTGGCTACATCTTCTGCATGGTGGCAGGGTACGGAGCGGGCGATCTTCTTCATGAAGCCGGTAAGAACCGTGCCGGGGCCGGCTTCGACAGTCATATCGACACCGCCGGCGACCATATTCCGGATGGATTCCTCCCAGTGTACAGGATGTGCCGCCTGATCGACCAGATTCTTTCTGATCTCGTCCGCTTTGGTCTCTTCCTTGGCATTGACATTGGCTACGACCGGGATGGCGGTGTCATGGATGTCGATCTTGTCAAGGACTTCCTTCAGTCGAAGAGCTGCCGGTTCCATCAGGGTGGAATGGAATGGCGCGCTGACCTTCAGCATGATGGCACGGCGAGCGCCTGCTTCCTTCAGTGCTTCGCAGGCTTTCTCAACAGCTGCTGTAGCACCCGCGATGACGACCTGTCCCGGGCAGTTGAAATTAACTGCCTGAACCGGAAGGTCTTCGGTGGAAACTTCGCCGCACACCTTCACGATGGTTTCCGGAGTGGAACCGATGACAGCTGCCATGCTGCCTTCTCCGAGCGGCACCGCTTCCTGCATGAAACGGCCACGCAGATGGACGGTATGCACGGCATCTGCGAAGGAGATCGCACCCGCTGCGACCAGCGCAGAGTATTCGCCAAGGCTGTGGCCTGCTGCGATATCCGGCGTGAGGCCGTGTTCCTTCAGCACCTGCCATACAGCGACACTGGCCGTCAGAATGGCCGGCTGGGTGAATTCGGTCTTCATCAGCTCTGTGTCCGGGCCTTCGAACATCATTTTGGAAATCGAGAAGCCGAGCGTTTCATCCGCTTCTTTGATCAGGGCTTTGACAGAATCATAGTTTTCAAACAGATCCTGTACCATGCCCACCTTCTGAGATCCCTGTCCAGGGAACAGAAATGCAGTTTTCATCTTGTCACACTCCATATAAATAAATACTAATTTATTATTGGTTATTCGGAATCAGGTCTTGCCTTACATCCATCTCATGACATCGCAACCCCATGTAAGACCGGCGCCGAAGCCAGTCAGGACAACGTAGTCGCCATGCTTCACGCATCCGGCGCGGACGACTTCATCAAGCGCAATGCCGACGGAAGCTGCCGATGTATTGCCATAGCGATTGACATTCACATACATATGATCCTCCGGCAGAGCCAGACGCTTTGCGATCGCCTGAATGATGCGATTATTTGCCTGATGGGCAATGAACATATTGATATCTTCCTTCGTGATGCCGGCGGCTTTCAAGGTCTTCAGCGTGGTCGCACCCATGTGACGGACAGCGGCTTTGAATACTTCCGGCCCCTCCATATGGATATAGATACGGCCGGAGTCGATGGCGCGGTGGGTCACAAGTTCAGCGACGCCGCTCGCCGGGATATTCAGGATCTTGCCCAGGCTGCCGTCTGAGCCAAGATCCGAAGCCAGAAGGCCATAGCCATCTTCGACCTTTCCAATGACAGCGGCCCCTGCCCCATCACCGAAAAGGATGCAGGTGGAGCGGTCCTGCCAGTTCACGAGGCGGGAAAGGATTTCCGCACCGATGATCAGGATGTGCTTGTACATCCCGGCTTTCACCAGATTCGATGCCAGAGCTACTGCATAGATGTAGCCTGAGCAACCGGCGGAAATATCCATCGCACCTGCATGCTTGCATCCGAGCTTATCCTGCACCATGCAGGCCGTGGATGGTACCACATAGTCAGGGGATGCCGTCGCTACAATGATGTAGTCGATATCGTCTGCGGTAAGGCCAGCCATTTCCAGTGCCGGAAGCGCAGCTTTCACGCAAAGATCGGAGGTCGTCTCCGACCGGGAAGCGATATGTCTGGTCTCGATGCCCGTGCGGGTGCGGATCCACTCATCACTGGTATCGACCATTCTTTCAAGATCTGCATTGGAAAGGATCTTCTCCGGCGCATAATGTCCGGTACCCAGAATTCCTGCAGAACATAATTCACTCATATATATAATGTCCTTTCCGTTCGTTGAAAAGAGAATTTTGATAACTGGCAACTGACGCCAGGACTTGAAAAACAGTTTCTATGAGTTCCGAGGATTCAAATGGTTCCATGTCTTCAACGGGTTTCCCCTCTTTTTCCCCGCCCAAAAGCTCCGCGGCGTTTGGGCGGGGAGCGACCCTTTCGAGCCTTCAGAACCCGCTCAACCTCATTCTCATTGCGTCTCCATCTGTTTCAGCGCATCCATCACGATCTCATCCAGATGCTCCTGACAAACGCCCATCGCCATATGGATGGCATTCTTGATCGCTTTCGCTTTCGAAGCACCATGGCAGATAATGAGGCCGCCTTTGATGCCCATGAGCGGCGCACCGCCGTATTCAGCATAGTCAAGAGGCTTTGCCATGTATTTCTTGAGTGCCGGCTTCAGGAGCAGCCCGCCGATCTTCGCGCGAAGTCCCCCCTGCATGACAGCATTCTTCAAAAGGGCAGCCACCAGTTTCCCTGCGCCTTCCCCAAATTTCAGGACTACATTCCCTGTAAATCCATCCGTGACGATGACATCAAATTCTCCCGTCATCACATCGCGGCCTTCCGCATTGCCCGCAAAAGGAATGACCTTCTGCGCGGAAAGTGCCTCATTCGCTTCCGTGACCAAAGGGCTCCCCTTCGTCGCCTCTTCCCCGATATTGAGAAGACCGATCTTCGGCTGCTGGATACCCGCGACCTTCGTCGCATAGATATAGCCCAGAAGAGCATTCTGGATATACGTCTCCAGCTTCGGCTGCGCACTCGCGCCGGAATCGATCAGGTATGTATAGCCGCCCTTCTGGTTAGGGATCGGCGTCAGGATGGCCGGACGCTCGATGCCCTTGATACGGCCGATGCCGAGAAGTCCTGCCGTAACGGCTGCCCCAGTCGATCCCGGAGCCACGAGAGCTCCGCACTCCCCCTCTCGCACAAGACGAGCGCCGACAGAGACAGACGCATCCTTCTTTTTGCGGTACGCCAGCCCAGGATGCTCTCCCATCTCGATCACTTCTGATGCATGATGGATCTCGATCAGAGGATTCTGATCCTCATGATGCTTCTCCAGGATGGGGCGGATCTTATCCTCATCTCCCACAAGAACGACAGGCACTTTGTATTCCTTGACCGCCTGAATGGCGCCAAGCACGATTTCCAGCGGTGCAAAATCCCCGCCCATCGCGTCAACAGCTATTTTTTTCACAGGACGCCTCCATTACTGCAGGATCTGCATAATAAATTTTGCGCGGTATACTTCTTTATCACCGTCAAAGAAACTGATATAGATATGTTTTTTATTTCCTCTGACCAATACGATCCGCCCTTTCACGACAAGCGCCGTGCCGGGCTTGACAGCGATCTTATATTTGATATTTCCGACCTGCGTCGAAGCAAAAGGCACCCCGGCCAGCGACTCGGCGAATGCAGCGGCTGCGCCATATAATTTTTCCGCAGCCACCACGCCAAGATTATCCGCCATCTCATCGCTGGTCTGAAAGAGACCCACGCCTTTGATACCGATATCCTTATCTAAGATCTGCAGCCCGCGCGCCTCCGGACTTCCTGCCACGAGGTGCTCCATACGGTCACGCATCTGTGGGATGCCAAGCGCCTGCCTGTCCAGACGGATCGTAGCTCTTGATACAGAAAATTTCTCTGCCAGATCTCCATCTGTCAGACATGGATGTTGGCGGAGCAGGCTCTGTATCGCATCGCGTCTTTGGGTTTTATCCATTTTGAAATTTCTGCTCATTTTATCACCTGCTGATAATACTATATCACAAGCAGTCAAGGATTGCACGAAGAAATTGAATAAGCAAAGAGCCTTTCTTTGGGACATATGCAGGAAATCATATTCCTTTCACATTCCTTAGATTTTCATCGATATCATGGGCAACTCACTGAATACGTAGATTAAAATTTCATTTGTTTTAGCGATTTTCAAAAGATACTTTGGAAAGCATCTCCCTGATGGGCTTCTTTCCGAATCAGGGGAATCGCCCACATTTACTGACTTTTTTCGCCTCAGATTTTATCACTAGGTGATAATTCAAACGTGCCGCGTAATTTGTTTGCTAAAAATTCGGGATTGTTTAAAAACTTATCCATTGACTTATTTCATCTCATGGCATAAACTACAGTAAATACAGGATACTTCATGCTTGCTATTTTGTCAAACATATCTGTGATACCGTATAGTTATTTAAAAGTGAGATTTGTAGAATATTTTAGGAGAAAATCACATGAAATTACCAGCATTACACATTGGCAACCTGACCGCTACCGTACCGATCGTACAGGGAGGCATGGGCATCGGCGTCAGCCTCTCAGGCCTCGCAAGTGCCGTAGCCAATGAAGGCGGCGTGGGTGTCATCTCTGCTGCCAACGTAGGCTTCAATGAACCAGACTTCAAAACAAATACAGTAAATGCCAACCTTCGCGCACTGAAATCCGAACTGCTGAAAGCCAGAGAAAAAGCAAAGACCGGCATCATCGGCGTGAACATCATGTCCAAAGGCCATCACTATGAAGACTATGCCCGCTGCGCAGCAGAAAACGGTGCAGACATCATCTTCTCCGGCGCGGGACTTCCTGCCGATCTCCCCGCCTGCGTGGAAGGCACAGACACCAAGATCGCCCCGATCATCGGCTCCCCGAAAGCAGCCCGCGTCATCCTGAAGCTGTGGGAACGCCACCATCACCGTACCGCTGACATGGTCGTCATCGAAGGCCCGAAAGCCGGCGGACATCTCGGCTACACCAGAGAACAGGTGAAAGAGCACGAGAGCGACGGCTATGAGAAGGAAATCAAAGAAATCCTTGCCGTTGTCAAAGAATTTGAAGAAAAATTCGAAAAGAAGATCCCCGTCATCTTCGGCGGCGGCGTCTTCGATAAGAAAGACATCGAGCACTACCTCTCCCTCGGTCTTTCCGGCGTGCAGATGGCGACCCGCTTCGTCGCCACCAAAGAATGCGACGCCGCTGACGAATTCAAACAGATGTATGTGAATGCCAAAGAGAGCGACGTCACCATCGTACAGAGCCCGGTCCACATGCCAGGACGCGCACTCTTGAACCCCTTCGTCAAAGCCTTCACCGAGCACCGCATCCCGCCGCAGGGCTGCTTCCACTGCCTCAAGACCTGCGACCCGGCGACCACCCCCTACTGCATCACCATGGCCCTCATCCGCGCCGTCCACGGCGATGTAGACCACGGTCTAGTCTTCTGCGGTGCGAATGCCTATCGCATCGATAAGATCACAACTGTCCATGAGCTCATCCAGGAACTGACACAGGACTAGTCAGCGACAAACCAAAACTCCAACGATAAAAACGCTATCCTATGAAGGATAGCGTTTTTATCGTTGGGCAAATGGAGAACATGCTACTGCTTGCCATTGCGGATTAGACTAAAGCGGGATTTTTAACTTGCAAATCCATCTGTGCTAATATATTATTTTATAATATATTATGTCATTTATTATATGAAAGAGGCTCTTATGAAAAGTATAAATTTGAAAAAATATAGCTTTCTGATACTGATCCTATTCCTACTGGAAATAGGATTTTCTTGCCTGTTAGCAGGAGGATTTACACTCATCCGTGAACAGCTCATCCTGCTTCTCAGCGCCATTTTAATCACTTGCTTGATGGCATTGTTTACCCCCCAGAAAAAACATATTAACTATCGGTCTGCCACTTCTCTTTGCGATTTTATCCCTCTCTATTAAATTATTGGCTCAGGAATCTCTCACTATGAGAGACATCATTAAATATATGGGTTTCTGTACGGGCGTATATGTGCTTCTCATGGCCATAGGTTTATTCATCACGCGCCGTAAAATCCGAAACATCTATTACACGACGGCTTTGTTGCTTTTTCTTCTTCCCTTTGGTGCACTTTTGTTCTACTATGGAACCAGTGGCTCCTGGATCCATGCGGATACCATCATGGCCATCCTGCAGTCTAATGTAATGGAAAGCCAAAGCTATTTAAAAGACAATCTAACTGCAACCAGCCTGATTTCTCTGCTGGTCATACTGGCTCTACTGACAACCTTTACTTTCTCAATACGCACACTCCCTACACGTTCTCTCTGTTCCCTTCGAAATAAGAAATCCATTGCCCTCTGCACATGTTTTCTCCTGACGACAGTATTTCTGGTGGTGCACTGCAAAAAAAATGTACTCACTGATATTTTCAAAGACTCGGCACAGTACATGCAAAAATATAATGAGTTTGCGAAGAACAAAGCCACCAGAAAAGCACATCTAAAGAAATTCGCCCTGACAACCAATCCGACAGAAAAAGGAGTTTATGTACTAGTTATAGGAGAATCCCAGAATCGTTTACATATGAACTCCTATGGCTACAAAAGAAATACAACGCCTTGGCTGACCGCGCAAAAAGAAAACAAAAACTTTCTTCTCTTTGATCATGCATTTTCCTGTCATACCCACACCGTTCCCGTACTCACATATGCCCTGACCGCAAAGAACCAATACAACAATCAACTCTTAGAAAATGCAGTATCCATCATCGAAATGGCACAAAGTGCCGGATACAAAACGATCTGGCTTAGCAATCAGGTGCGTTACGGTGCCTGGGATACCCCGATAAGTGTCATTGCTTCGGAAGCGGATCAGCAAATATGGATGAATCGCAACATTGGCGAAACAACGAGAACCAATTGCTATGATGGTGTGCTTGCTGAAAAATTAAAAAGCCTGAGCTATACTGATAAAATGCTGATTGTCATACATCTCATGGGCAATCACGGCGTCTACGCCGACAGATACCCTCTCTCCTTTGAACAATTTCACGGTAAAGGTAAAAGGGTCGACAGCTATGATAACAGCATTCTCTACAACGACTCCGTGATGTCACAGATCTATGAAGCGGTACAAAAAATCCCCCATTTCCAATCCATGATTTATTTTTCTGACCACTCGGAGGCTGCCGACCAGGGCTTAGGCCATGACTCCAGTAATTTTATCTGGCCTATGACCTACATCCCATTTTACATGGCATTCTCTTCCGATTATGAAAAAACTCACCCGGAAACATACCAGACACTCCAAAATCATACATCTGCCTACTTTACCAACGACCTGATCTTTAATACCCTGATGGGAATCATGCATATCCGTGCCAATGATTTCTATGAACCGGAAAACGATATCTCATCTTCCGCCTATGATACGAACGCTTCCCGCTTTATGACATTGTACGGAAAACGGAAAATTATCGAGCATGAATAGTTGATGATCACTCCGCTTTCATCACGCTTGAAAACGATCAAATAAAAAACGATAAGCTCCATGATATGTACCCTCTTTACCGGACACCCAGTAAGGAGGGTATTTTTATGCGCTATAGTTATGAATTCAAGAGAAAATGTGTTGAACTGTATCGTCAGGATGTAGGATTACAATACATCTGCCTTATTTATCTCCCTCAGCTTTCTATTATC
>DLZS01000070.1:0-9156 GCA_003447275.1 Dialister sp. | reverse complement strand
GATAATAGAAAGCTGAGGGAGATTTTTATGCGAACATTTAACTACTCGCAGGAAATACAAAATTTACTGACACCTAAAATCGTCCAGCTTCTCACCTGTATCCATGAACACAAGGGATGACAGGATTTATTTCTGGAGGCGAATACAGACGAACTGAAAACACTGGTAGACGTTGCCATGATCCAGAGTACAGGGGCTTCCAATCGTATCGAGGGAATCTTCACCAGTGACAAACGATTAGAAGCACTGGTCAGCAAAAAAGCTGAACCGCACAATCGGTCTGAACAGGAAATTGCCGGATATCGTGAAGTACTCGCCTTGATTCATGAAAATCACGACTATATTTCCCCTGTCCCTAATGTCATCAGGCAGCTCCACCGAGATCTGTACTCTTACTCAACAGGAGCCATTGGAGGAAACTATAAAAACGCAGATAACGTCATTGCGGAAACAGATGCACAAGGGCATCAAAGGGCCAGGTTTATTCCCGTTCCTGCTTTTCAGACAGCTGACGCTATGGATTCTTTATGTCAATCATTCCAGAATGCCTGGCAGGAAACCATCATAGATAAATTGCTGCTGACTCCCATGTTCATCCTGGATTTTCTCTGCATTCATCCATTCAATGACGGAAATGGACGGATGAGCCGGCTTCTGACACTCCTTCTTTTATATCGTGCCGGCTACATCGTCGGGAAATACATCAGCCTGGAAATGCTGATTGAAAAAACGAAAACCACTTACTATGAAGCTCTTCAGGCCAGTTCTTTCAGCTGGCACGAAAATCAAAACACCTATGCTCCTTTTGTGAAATATTATTTGGGCATCATCATAAAAGCATATGATGAATTCGAAGACCGGATTCAATACTTGCTAACCAAAAAGATTTCCAAGCCAGACCGTATCAAAGCCATCATCTCCCAAACACTGGGGAAAATCAGCAAAAAGGATCTTATGGAACGCTGCCCGGATATCAGCCAGGGAACGATAGAGCGCACTTTGTCCAGTCTGGTAAAAGAGGGCTATATCATCAAAGTCGGCTCTGGTCCAGCCACAGCATATATCCGCAAGCAATAAAAAAACAAGCAGGCTGCATTATTTTGTCGCCTGCTTTTCTTTTCCTTTTCTTCCATCTCATAGCGGATGAAGGCATACAGCACCTGCCGTTCGCCGTATCTCAGCTTCATGACCGCTGGCGGCAGCAGGTGATACTCCCGGAACAGGAGATACATCGCCTACACTTCGCCATCGGTCTGGATCAGTTTTTTACGGCTTTGTCCGCCTTTTCCTGGATCGTATAGCCGTTGAGTGAAGATCTTTGTCAGCCGCCGTTTCGGCTCCCGGGAGGATGGATTTCCTCTCTCCGAGAAATACCATCGTAGAAATTTTGGGTTTTACACGGTTTTCTTTATGATTCAAAAAAGATCCCAATTCTTCTTTGCCTTCCACATCGGGCAAGGGGGAATGCGCTTGCGGCGCTCGGGTACTGCCATCAAAAGGAAAAATGAGGCAGACGCTTTTCACGTCTGCCTCATTTTTTCATTCTGCTAGTCCCCTATTCGGCTCGCTCCGCTCGCCGCCTTCCCCGCGGGGAAGGTGGCGATACTGGAGGAACGCCGTTTCCTTCATCGCTAGTCACTTCAAATCTACGCTCCGAGCTCGATGGTCCCGGACTTCAGGTGGATGAACTCGCCGGTCGCTTTTTCCTTCCCGACTTCTTCTGCAATGCGCATGGTCTGTGCGTGGCAGGTGAAGAGGAAGATCTGCTGGGTCTTGCCGAGTTCCATAAGGAAGCGCAATGTCTCACGCTGGCGCTCTTCGTCGAAGCGGACGAAGATGTCGTCCAAGACGATGGGGAGCGGCTCGAGCTGCTCGCCGAAGGAGAGGGCCATGGCGAGGCGGATGGCGAGGTAGACCTGGTCGCCTGTGCCAGAGGACCAGATCTTGGCTTCTTTCACCCGATGCTCGCCATCGACGATGCCGATGTCTTTCCCGTCTTCGGAGATCTGGAGCGCGTACTTGCCTCTGGTCATGGCGGAGAGGAAGGTATTCGCCTGCTGCATGATCTGCGGCTGGCGTCCGGATTCGTAGGCGGCCTGTGCGCGGTTCAGGATTTCCTCGGTATACATGTAGGTCAGCCATTCGGAGAGTGCATGGGCCAGCTCGGCTTCGAGCTTTTCTTTTTTCTGCAGTGTGTCTGTGATGGTATTATCCCCCGCCAGACGGAAGATCTCATTTTCCACTGCGCCCTGGTTCTTCTGGAGCTCACCCAGTGATGCCGTCTCTTCCTTGATGCGTTTCGCAAGGTTCTGATGGTTTTCCATCCAGTCGTCGTACTGCCCGCTTTCCAGGAAGTGCCAGAGGGACTGGAATTCTTCATCGCTGCCTGCATAGAGGCGCAGGTCCTGCTTCACGGCTTCCCATTCCTTCGTCAGCTGGTCATGATGCTCGTGGGCATTCACTTTTTCAGCGAATTCTTCCGCGTTTTTCGCATTGACCAGATGGAGAAGGGTATCCATCTCCCGCTGGCAGGAGGCCCAGCCGTCATCGAGCTTATCCATTTCCTTCTGGTACGCGGCGTGCTGGTTGTTCTTTTCCAAAATGGACTGCCATGTGAGGCTTCTCTCATGCGTTTCTTCATAGAGCTCCTGAATGCCGTCCGGATCGACGGTGTAGGGCATCTTCGTCTTCGAGATGATGCTCTCTGCCCGGCGGCTGTAGGCATCGAGGCGCGCATCCATCTGCTCCAAGCGCAGGTCAAGGATCTTGCCCTTGCCTTCGGCGGAGTAGATCTTCTGCCACTGCTCCTGCAGAGCGGAGAGATTCTCTGCGCTGGTCTTTGGGAGCTTGTTTTTCGCGAGGAAGGCATCCCAGTCTTTGTCTGCTTTTTCCTTCTTTTCGCGAAGCAGCTTGCCTTCTTCTGTCCACTTCTGATGTGCAAGCTGCTGCTTTCGTACCGTTTCCCGTTTCCAGGAAATGGCCTGCCGCTTTGCCTGGTCTTTGTAGAAATCAGAGCGACGGCTCTGCATCAGGTTATGGAAGGCCTGCAGATCATCTATGTCTTCCGGTGCCTGTCCCGGGAATTTGTCGGAGATCGCCTTCCTCTCGTTCACGAGAGAAGCCAGCGAATCATTCCATTTCTCAAGGTCATTCCCTTTCTTGTGGATGCTCTTATTATTGAATAGGAAGCAGAGAATACCCAGCATGAGCCCGCCTGCTGCGCCATAGAGCGCCACGGTGCCTGCCATGGCCATGTAGAAGGAGGCGATGCCGGCTGCTGCTCCTGCCATAGAGAGGATGCCCAGCCAGAACCAGAAGGTGAATTTCTTATCCTCGAGCTGCGAGGCGGCATCGATCTTGCCTCTGATTTCTGCTTCCTGATGGAGAAGCTGCTCGAGCGAGGAGGCCATGTCCTCCATCTGCTGGAAATCCTCCTCGGTCTGGATGTCTCCCTCTGCCGCCTCTTCTGCGACGGCTTCGACCTCCGGCTCTCTTTGCTCCCAGAAATGGAGCTCATTGCCCCTGACACCCACGCTCTGCGCAAGTCGCCGTCCTTCTGCCCAGTCCACATGGACGCAGGCATCCTCCAAAGGCAGGGCGCGGTCCCAGAGCGGCAGGGAATAGCCCAGATTCACAAAATCGAGCTTCCAGTTTTCCTTTTCCTCTTCCAATGCTTCCACATCGACGATGGTCTGGCGCCACTGTCCCAGATCGACGTAGAGTTTTTCCAGCGCTTCAGCCTCTCTCGCCCATGGGATGATGTCTTCCTTCTTCTTCGGCGTGTACTCATCGAGCTTTTCCTGGAGCGATGCCTTCTGGTCGTGGATCACCTTCATGCGGTTCATGAGCTGGTTCCACTGCTCCTTACCATTCGACGGGAACATCTTCACCTGCGAGGAGAGATCCAGCTGGTGCTTGATATCACGCGCCCGCTTGTAGTATTCCCAGGCGCCCAGCCGCTTGGCGAGCTCTCTGTCCCTTTCCTGGTCCTTGGCGAGCGAAGCCTCGAGCTCACTGATCTGCTTTTTCAAAAGCTCCTGCTTCTTCTGCAGCTCGGCGAAATCCTTTTCCTGATGAGAAAGATGATCCAGCTCCTGATTCACCGTATCCAGATCCGCCATCAGCTGATTGATCTTGCGCTTTCCCTGAGACGAAGCCACGAAGAGCTTTTCCTTATTCTCTTGGATATCCTTCTTGGCACTGGCGAGCTTATCACCGCCCTGCAGCATGAAGAAACGGCTGCGGATGGAGTCATTCGCAAGGAAGGAAGCCCCCTGCAGGTCCTCTAAGCCGACAGCGAAGATCTGCTCATACATAGAGCGTGTGAGACCGTGCCACCAGAGTGTCGGCAGCTCCTCGGAGAATTTCTCATGGCTCACATTCTCGAACCAACGCTCCTTCTCTTCACGAAAGACACGATACTCCTGCCCGTCCGCACGGACGAATGCCATATTTCCCTTCCGTCCCTGCCACTTGCCGCGACCATAGCCGAAGAGCATATCACGGATGAAACGAAGCATCGTCGTCTTCCCGCTCTCATTCTCTCCCATGACCACATTCAGCGAAGACGTCGACGGCTGCCAGGACGCGCCCCGATAGATGCCGTACTCTGAGAGCTGCAAATCCGTGATTTTCATCGTCCATCCTCCTCTGTCAGCATTTCCGCTCCCAGCACCTCCGCCCGGCGGAAAGCAGCAAGAAGTGCCTCATCAGACACCTTGCCCAATAGATTCTTATACTTCGAAAGCTCCGGCTGCGAAGAAGCCATCTCACGGAGCGTCTTTCCCCTCTCTTCCGACGGAAGATCCATGACCGCATCAAAAGCCTTCAGATAATTTCCCGTCACATCGGGAAGCTCGCGGCGCTCGGCCAGATTCAGGAATGGCCGTGTCCGATCCTCGATGCGGGTGAAATAAGCAAAGAGATGGCGGAACTGCTCCTTCTCATTCAAAGACTGCAGAAGGAAATCACGTCCCTCTTCCGTCGCGATCACTTTGTGCAGCGCACCATGCCCCGTCAGTACCAGACGCACCATATTCGGCCTACCGGTCAGTTCCTTCAGTCCTGCGCGGCGGCGTGCCACGTCTTTCAAAAGATCATCCGCGGTCAAGAAAGGGGCGATATCGATGACCATGTCCATCCAACGGATCACATCCGTCTCGATGAACTTCAACGTCACTGTACCATAGGCCCCCACATCGACCAGGTAACAGCCACGGGGACCGATCTCCGTGATATCCAGCCCCTGCGTATTGCCCGGGTAAACGATATATGGCTTCATCGAGAGCGTCTTTCTCGTATGCACATGCCCCAGTGCCCAGTAGTCGATGCCCGCAGTCTTCAGCTCCTCGACCGTGCAAGGCGCATAGGGACTCCCATCGACGCCGGCTTCCGTGTGCAGCATCCCGATGGCGAATCCATCCTCCGGATTCACATGGAAAGAGCGCACCAGATCATCCTTCGTATGGCGTGTCTTGTAACTGATGCCATAGATCGTGGCCGCCTTTTCCCCATCCTTCATGAGCGGGATGCCTGTCACTTCTTCGGAAGAAAAAATATGCACCGTCTCCGGCAGCGGGATATCCGCACGCCAGGCTTCGCCCGGGTCGTGATTTCCATGCACGATAAAGACCTCGATCCCCGCCTGCGCCGCCCGATACAGCTCCCTGCCGAAAGCCATTTGCGCCGCGAGGCTGTGATGATCTGAATTATATACATCTCCGGAAATCAAGATCGCATCTACCCGATTTTCCAGTGCCGCATCCACCACCTTTTCAAAGGCTTTGAAGGTGGCTTTCCCGATCTGCTCGTTCCACGGTCCCTTCGTCCCGAGGCGCACGCCTCCGAATGGTTCTCCGAGGTGCAGATCCGCACAATGGATAAAAGAAAAATGCTTTCCCATACTTCCTCCTTGATGGTCGATAGATATGTCGATGGTGGTATAGAAATCCGCACTTGCGGAATAACAGATGGTTTTTAGGGCAGGATCAGCCCGTGGGGCGCAGCGCCCTTTGCTGGGGGATGAAAGCCTCTCTTGAATGAGAAACGAGAAATGGTGGTGCAGCACATAAAAATCAGAAGCGCCGCGGAGATTTGAAATTAGCGGTTTTCTCGTATCGTAAACCTAATCCCTAGCTACTAATCCCTAGTCACTCGCTCATTTCTTCGAGAAACACCTATTATTGTATCATATCGCGCCATAGTGAGAAGTAATTTCTGCAATAAAAAAATGCCTCTCTATCGAGAAGCATTTTCCTTTGACCATTATTCTTCAACAGTCTTGGTGATGATCTGTTTGCCTTTATAGAAACCGCATACTGGGCATACATGATGAGGTTTTTTCAGTGCATGGCACTGTGGGCATTCCACAAGACCCGGAACAGTCAGTTTCCAATTTGCACGTCTCTTGTCGCGACGGGATCTAGAACTTTTTGTCTTCGGAACCGGCATTTCTCGCACCTCCTTACCTATCGGCCGTTATGCCGTTTGTCTTTCACTGTTTCGCCAGTGCTCTAAACGCGTTAGAGAAATTTATCAACTTCAATAGTATACGGGATTGGCCGGGGAAAGTCAAGGGGAAGTTTGCGAGCGGGTGACTTGTGGCGGGAACCAAAGAGACGGGGAGCCTTTAGACAGGGAGACTTCGGATATCTAAAGTCTCACTTCCGACTCTGCGATTGGAGCAGCGTTTCCCTTGACAAAGGCGTTTGATTTTAGTATGATGCGAAAAGAGGGTAACTAAAATTTAGTTACAGAGAGGCAGGCTATATTGACACAAAAAGATAAATTGTTGGGGCGGCTCTTTCAAAATCCGTATCCCAGAGATTTTACCTATGGCGAACTTCTTACACTGATGAAACAATGCGGCTATCAGGTGCGTCAAGGAAACGGTTCTCGCATTTCTTTCGGCCCCAATGCAGTAGGAAATCGGCTTTTTCTTCATGCTCCACATGGAGCTACCGAAAATGCACTGAAGAAGTACCAAATCGAGCAAATCAAAGCATTCTTAGAGAAAGAAGGACTCCTCAAATGAAAAACTATATGGAATACAAAGGCTACCGTGGTACGATTTCCTACTGCGGTGAAGATCGCATCCTCTATGGGAAAGTGCTCGGCACCAAGGACTCCATCTCTTATGAGGGAGAAAGCGTCGCTGAACTGGAGTCTGATTTCCACGCTGCTGTGGATGATTACCTGGAAGTCTGCAAAGAGACAGGAAAGTCTCCCAGTAAAGAATTCAAAGGCTCTTTCAATGTCCGTGTCACACCCGAGCTGCATCGTTCCGCCTACTTCTATGCGCATGAAAATGGACTCACGCTGAATGAACTGATGTCACGCAGTCTCAAGAATTATTTAGACGAAAAAAATATTCATGTACAAGCATAATAAAAGCCAGCCCTTGCGGACTGGCTTTTATTTGATGTATTCATTACAGATCTTCGTAGAGCGGATACTTCACGCAGAGAGCATGGACACGCTTTGCGCAGTCCGCCTTGACTGCTGCATCCTCCGGATTTTTGACGACCGTCGAGATGATATCTGCGACTTCCTTGAAGTCGTCTTCTTTGAATCCTCTGGTGGTCAGAGCCGGGGAGCCGAGACGAATGCCGCTCGTGACGAATGGAGAGAGAGTCTCGAACGGAATGGTGTTTCTGTTTGCGGTGATGCCGATCTCATCGAGAACCGTCTGTGCGACCTTACCTGTGATGCCGATCGCTTTCATATCAGCGAGGAGGACATGGGTATCGGTGCCGCTGGAAACGACGCGGATGCCATTCTTCTGCAGCTCATCAGAGAGGACCTTTTCATTCTTTTTGATCTGTTTTGCATACTGCTTGAAATCATCGGAGAGATCTTCGCCGAAAGCGATAGCCTTTGCTGCGATGACATGCATGAGAGGACCGCCCTGCATGCCCGGGAATACCGCTTTATCGATGGCTTTGCCATACTGTTCCTTGCACATGATGATGCCGCCGCGCGGTCCGCGAAGAGTCTTGTGGGTGGTGGTGGTCACGATATCTGCCCACGGCACCGGGCTCGGATATTCACCGCCTGCGACAAGGCCGGCGAAGTGTGCCATATCGACCATGAAGAGTGCGCCTACTTCATGGGCGATCGCTGCAATGCGTTCGAAGTCGATGATGCGGGAGTATGCACTGGTGCCGCCGATGATGAGCTTCGGCTGGACTTCCTTCGCGGTCTTTTCCATGGCTTCATAGTCCAGAAGTTCATCTTCTTTTCTGACGCCGTAAGGAACGACATTGAAATAATTGCCGGAAATATTGACCGGGCTGCCGTGAGACAGATGACCGCCATCCGTGAGGTTCATGCCCATCATGGTGTCGCCTGGTTTTAAGAGACCGTAGTAGACAGCGAAGTTCGCCTGCGAGCCGGAATGCGGCTGTACATTCACATGTTCCGCACCGAAGAGCTCCTTCGCACGATCGATCGCCAGCTGCTCGACGACATCGACATATTCACAGCCGCCGTAATATCTCTTGCCCGGGTAGCCTTCTGCATATTTGTTCGTGAGGACGCTGCCCTGTGCTTCCATGACGGCGTAGCTGACGATATTTTCAGACGCGATCATTTCCAGTTTGTTTCTCTGACGGTTCAGCTCTTCCTGAATGGCTTTGTAAACCGCTTTGTCTTCTTTTAAGTGTTTCATTGAAATAGACTCCCTTCATTTTTCAAAGTGAAATCGAATGGATCGATTCATACACCCCATGATGCAAAACTTTCACCAATGAGAAATGAGAAATGTGGGTGCGGCGCACCATTTCATCAAGCGCCGTCAATACACCTCTCGCCCGCATCGCTCCCAGTCACTAGTCCCTAGTCACTCATTCCTGTCCTGCATACATTGGATTTATTGTATCATGAGGCGCACACGAATGCATCTTTTTACTTGAAATATGCATACTTGATATAGAAAAAGGGCTTAGCGTGTACCCTTCAGGATACATGGCCAAGCCCTTCCGTTGAGCAAGTATGCTATTCGTGAAATCACTCACAAGGATAGTATAGCACAAATAAGAAAGAAGTAAAGGGGAAATAGGGGTTCAGGGCTAGCCCGTGGGAGGGGCGCCCATGGATTGCAGATGAAAGCTTTGCTCGAATGAGAAATTAGAAATGAGAAATGCGAAATGGTGGTGC
>DLZS01000028.1:3478-6217 GCA_003447275.1 Dialister sp. | reverse complement strand
CTGACACGAATAGCGAGCTATTTAAGGAGAATGTCAACAATGCTATGTATAAAAATCCATATGAAATCTGATTCTGTGATTTAATCAGCGTTCCCCTAATTTCTCATTCAATCGAGGCTTTCAAACGTAATCAAGGGGTGAGCTGCCCCACGGGCGAGCCCTGCACCCATCAACCTGAACCTTGACCCCTCTAATCCTCAATCACCGGATGCTCATAGAGCTCCTTCAGATCCTTCACGAGGTGCTTCTCGATCGCCGCCTCAAGGGCTTCTATGGATCTGGCATCGTACTGATGAATAATGCCCGGGATGCCCTTGGCGCGAAGCTCGCCGTAGTATTCATCGCGATACATGTTATAGAAGAAAAGGATCCCTGTATCTTTTTCTTCACACTCATAGGCAGCGATGATGTAGGAGCCGTTCAGCCCAAGGAGCGGCATTTTCGGCGCAATGACGCGCACATAGTGCCCGAGCTTCTCCGGCAGCAGCTCTTCATAGTCCCAGACCATGAAGCCCTTGCCCTCGACCAGAATGGAGACCTTCTCGCGATGGATGAGCTCCTTCTCGATCGCCTCCGGTGTCAGCAGCTTCACGAGGCGTTTAAATTCCTCAAGATCGCCCGTGATGCATTCGATCTCCGTCAGCGTGATCATGTGCAGATCCATCTTCACCATGTAATCCGCCGTTTCCTCATCATATAAGACGCGGATCTTCCATCCATTCGACTTGTGAAACCAGCCGAAGGCATAATAAATGCGGTCGTGCTGCTCATCAATGATGCGAAGCTCATAGTCGCCGATGACCGGGGGAAGATCCTTCTCCGCGTACCAGGCAAGCAGCTTCTCGCGGCGCTCCGCACGCGCCTTCTTTGTTTTTTCATCCACGTCAGCCATGGTGACTCCTTTCTACATGAGACTATGAGACTGGAAGACTAGGAGATGTTAGACATTAGACTTTAGGCTTCGGATTTCAGACTTCAGACTTCTAGCATCTGACCTCTGATTCCTAGTCCCCAGTCACTAGCCACTAGTCCCCAGCCACTAATCCCAGTCACTTCTCCGCCAGTTCTGCCTCAAGCCTGTCTCTGGATGCGGTGACGGACTTCACAAATTCCCGCGTTTCCGGGAAAGGGATCTGGTTCATGTCGGAGAAGCCTTCCTTCCAGCCATAGTCCTTCACCCACTGGTCCACATTGCCGCGGCCCGCATTATACGCGGCCAGCGCAAGGACTTCATTGTTGTGATACTCCTTCAACAGGTAATTGATATACCAGGCGCCCAGCGGGATATTCTCCTCGGGACGCTCCAGACGGTTCGCCGGAAGACCGCTTTCCTCGGAGATCCACTCTGCGGTATCCGGCATGAGCTGCATCATGCCGATCGCGCCCACATGGGAGACCGCCTTTTTATCGAATTTACTCTCCGTCAGGATGACGGCTTCTAAAAGAGCCGGCGAGATTTCCTCCTTCTTCGCGCTCTCTGAAATGAGGAGAGAGATCTCCCGCGAGGGACGCATGAAGGAAATGTCTGAAAGGATGTAGACCGCAAGACCGCACAGAATGGCCAGAAGAAGGGTGAAGAGCATGGCCCCCGTATTTCCCTGATGTCTGTGGACTTCTCTCTTTTTCCGTTTCAAGGCGATTCTCATGGATTCAGCTCCTTTCAGGCAAAAATGATGTGGGGTTCAGGGTTCAGGGTTCAGGGTTCAGGGTTGTGGTGGCGGCTTCGCCGCGAATATATATGGGGCGATGCCCGAAGGCTGACTTCTCCCTCCTTCCAGAGGAAGGGGCGAGAGGATGGTCTGGGCGATGCCCGAAGTTTGAAACTGGCGGTTTTCTCGTATCGCAAACCCAATCCCTAGCTACTAATCCCCAGCTACTAATTTCTAGTCACCAGTCCCTAACGCCCCTCATCCGTTCCTTCGCCTTCGCGAGGGCTTCTCTCACCTGGCGGCGGGTGTCTTCGACGGAGCGGCTGTTATCGATGATGACATCCGCATAGTTCAGCTTATTGTCCGTCGGCATCTGCTTATGGATGCGGTCAAGGACCTGCTCTCTGGTGAAACCGTCGCGGAGCGTGACACGCTCGATCTGCATTTCCAGCGGTACCTTGACGATCCAGACCTCTTCCACACGCAGCTGCCAGGAGATCTCCAAGAGGAGCGGCATGTCGAGTACAACAAGGTCATGACCTTCCTCCTGGGCTTTCAGAAGCTCTTCCTGCGTGCGGTGCCAGATGAAGGGATGGATGATGGCATTCAGCTGCTGGCGTTTCTCTTCCTTCGTGAAAACGATCGCTGCCGTTTTCAGCCGATCGAGCGTCCCATCCTTATTGAAAATGGCCTCGCCAAAGGCGCGCCGGATGTCTTCCATGGCCGCACTGCCCGGCCGCACTGCCTCGCGCGCGAGCATGTCCCCATCAATGATGGGGATCCCCAGCTCCTTCAGGTAGGAGGAGACTGTGCTTTTCCCGCAGCCTACGCCGCCGGATAATCCGATACGATACATAATGAGATAACTTCCTTTGAATGATAATGAAAAAAAGGGGTTCAGGGTTCAGGGTTCAAGGTTGTGGTGGCAGCTTCGTTGCAATTACATATGAAGCGCTGCGAAGGTTTGAAATTAGCGATTTTCTCGTATCGCAAACATAAGGAAACGCTGATTAAATCGCAGAGTCAGATTATACAAGAATTTTTATACATAGCTTCGTCATAACCTTCCTTAAATAGCTCGCTATTCGCG
>DLZS01000028.1:0-3239 GCA_003447275.1 Dialister sp. | reverse complement strand
ATTTAATCAGTGTTTCCCTAATCCCTAGCTACTAATCCCTAGTCCCTAGTCACCAGCCTCTCCGCTCACTTCGTTTCCGCCCAGTTCTTCCCCGCATTGACGTCGGCGAGGAGCGGGACTTTGAGCGTGACGACGGATTCCATCGTTTCTTTTAAAAGAGCAGCGATCTCCTCTTTTTCCTCCGCCACCACCTCTGCGACCAATTCATCATGGACCTGCAGAAGGACGCGGCTCTTATAGTGACCCTTCCTCAGCTTGTCATAGACGGCGATCATCGCCATCTTCATGATATCTGCGGCCGTGCCCTGGATCGGTGTATTCATCGCCATGCGTTCTGCGAGTGAACGGCGCATGAAATTCTTGCTGCGGATGTCCGGAAGCTCGCGATAGCGACCAAAAAGCGTGACGGCACGTCCCGTCTCCCTGGCCTCTTCGATCATACGCTGCATGAAGCCCAGGATCTTCGGGTAGCGGGCATTGTACCTGTCGATATAGTCCTGCGCCTGCTTGGGCGTGATGCCGAGCTGCTTGGACAGGCCGAATCCGCTGATGCCGTAGATGATGCCGAAATTGACAGCCTTCGCATGGCTTCGCTGCTCGTCGGTGACTTCTTCGAAGGGGATGCCCAGCACTTCGGCCGCGGTGCGGCGGTGGATGTCCTCATGGTTCGCAAAGGCTGCGATCAGGCTCTCGTCACCGCACATATGCGCAAGAATACGGAGCTCGACCTGCGAGTAGTCCGAAGAGATGAAGCAGTCATAGCCCTCGCCCGGTACAAAAAGGGAGCGTATCTTCTTCCCTTCCTCCGTGCGGACAGGGATGTTCTGCAGGTTCGGATCCGAGCTTGAAAGACGGCCCGTAGCCGTCACCGTCTGGTTGAAGGAGCCATGAATGCGGCCCGTTTCCTTATGGATGAGCTTCGGCAGCGCTTCGAGGTAGGTGGAGATCAGCTTCGAAAGCGTGCGATAGCGAAGGATCTTTCCCACAAAGGGATAGCTGACCGCCAGATTCTCCAGCACGTCCGCAGCGGTCGAGTAGCCGGTCTTCGTCTTCTTGCCCGCCGGCATCCCCAGCTTCTCGAAAAGGATATGTCCGAGCTGTTTGGGCGAATTGATATTGAACGGTTCCCCTGCCTCAGTGTAGATATCCTTCACGAGGAGGCGCAGCTCACTCTCCATGTCCGCCTTGACCTCCTGCCAGCGCTGCTGGTCTGTCGCGATGCCAGCCTTCTCCATCGCGGAAAGCACCTTGACGAGCGGCTCTTCCACGTCCGTGAAAAGTGTCATCACTCCATTTTCCTCGAGCTTGCGGCAGCACGGTCCATAGATCTTCGACAGGAAATCTCCGATGAGACTGCCCTTGTCTGCGAAATCTTCCATCTCATCCGCAAAGACTTCGGGCACTCCATAGAGCCCTGCCATGTATGATAAGGGGTACGTCACGCGCGCCGGATCCAGCAGGTAGGAGGCGAGCTGTACATCAAAGAGGGGCAGTGAATCGGCCGGGAAGTCTGACTCCGTGAGGGCTTTCGCATCGACTGTCACCACGGCTTTCGCTTTCGCGAGGGCTTCTGCGAGCTTCTCATACTGCGCCGGCACCGCCGTGTACGCCCGTCCCTCACACGCAACGACCGCAGACCTTGCCGTGAAGAAAGGCGCGATCCCGGAACGGTCGATCACAAGGGCTGCGATCTTTTCGTCAAACGCCTCTCCCTGCCAAGGTTCAGCCTTCACAAGCTCTCTCTGGCTCTCCTCTTTCTTCGCTTCCGCCAACGCACGGAAGCGCGGAAGGCCGGCGAACTGTTGCAAAAGATTGATCCCGAGCTTCTGGAAAAGAACACGCATTTCCTCAAAATGAACGGGCTGATGCATCTCTTCCAGAGACGTCTCCAGCGGCACGTCGCGCTTGATAGTAGCCAGGTCATAGGAAAGATAGGCCAGCTCTTTATTCGCGATGAGCTTCTTTCCCTGCGCGCCTTTGATCTCTTCGACATGGGCATACAGATTATTCAGATCATCATACTGCGTGATGAGCTTCAAGGCCGTCTTCTCGCCGATCCCCGGCACGCCGGGGATATTGTCTGCGGTATCCCCCATGAGCGCCTTCATGTCGATCACCTGACGCGGCTCTATGTGGTACTTTTCAAAGACCGCTTCCGGCGTCATGGCCGCCATATTCGTGATGCCCTTCTGCGTGAGGAAGACCGTTGTCCGGCTGCTTGAGAGCTGCAGCGCATCGCGGTCGCCCGTCACGATATTGACCGGCATTTCCTTTTCATAGCGAAGAGAGAGCGTCCCTAAGATGTCATCTCCCTCGTAGCCGTCAAGACTGTACACCGCGACACCCATCACCTGCATCACGTCGCGGATGAGGTCAAACTGCGGCACCAGCTCATCCGGTGCCGGCTTTCTCGTGGCCTTGTATCCCTCGTACATCTCCGTGCGGAAGGTGTGCCGATCCTTGTCGAAGGTCACTGCCATATATTCCGGATCCAGATCGCGATAGAGACCGAGCAGCATCCGCAGAAATCCATAGACCGCATTCGTCGGGATCCCGTCCGGCGATGTCATAGTAGGCGGCAGCGCATAGAACGCGCGGTATAAAAGGCTGCTGCCATCAATGATGACCAATTTCTTTTCCATAGTAAACTCCATGAGGGTACGCACTCGCGTGCCAATCAATGCCAAAGCCCCATGCCGATGGGCAACAGGTTCAAAGGGTTATACAGCTTTGAAGGATGGTGCATCGCATGAATGACATCGCGGCGCCGATCCCCAATGCGTCATCCACCGCCTTGCAAAAGGGGCAGACATCGTAGTATATATTATATCATAATCGCGCTGGGCAGAGAGGCTTCCCATGGTGAGCGGGGACACATTCTTCGTCACGCGGCGAATGAAAAAGATCTCCTCTTGCTTAGAATACCGATACAAAAATACCTGCCGCAGGACGGCGCAAGACACGCCGCCAGAGAAAGCAGCCTCACGCTCCATTCCGGCAAGCGCAACAAAAAAGCCCATCCAATGGATGAGCTTTTTCTCATTTTAGTGGTGCGGTCGGAGAGATTTGAACTCTCACGGATTACTCCACTACCGCCTGAAGATAGCGCGTCTGCCAGTTCCGCCACGACCGCATATAAAATTGAATTGAGGGAATCAAGTAGAAAAAAGAGTGGTGCGGCTGGTGAGACTTGAACTCACACGATCGAAAGATCACTACCCCCTCAAAGTAGCGCGTCT
>DLZS01000051.1:1025-12605 GCA_003447275.1 Dialister sp. | reverse complement strand
CCTGAACCCTGAACCTTGAACCCTGAACCAAATGAAAGCAAAGTAAAAAGCGGCGGTGAAGAAATGAGGATTCATTTCTTCACAGCCCCTTTTTATAAGCATTATTTCGCAATATCCGTCGCGCGGGTCTCGCGGATGACGACCACCTTGACTTGCCCCGGATACTGGAGTTCCTTTTCGATCCGCTGGGAAATATCATGCGCCAGAATGACAGCCTGATCCTCATTGACCTTCTCCGGCTTCACGATGACACGCAGCTCACGTCCTGCCTGAATGGCATAGCAGCTGGCCACGCCTGGGAAGGATTTCGCAATATCTTCGAGCTTCGTGAGTCTCTTGATATAGTTTTCCAATGTCTCTCGGCGGGCACCCGGGCGGGCAGCGGAGATCGCATCAGCCGCAGCGACCAGTACAGACTCGACACAAGTCGGCTCTGTATCCCCATGATGGGACGCAATGGCATTGATGACCTGCGGCGATTCATGATATTTCTGGGCGAGTTCGACGCCGAGTTCTACATGCGTCCCTTCCTGTTCCCGATCGACAGCCTTGCCGATATCATGGAGCAGACCCGCTCTTCTCGCGAGCTCTACATCGGCTCCCACTTCAGCCGCCAGGATGCCGGAGAAATAGGAGGTATCGATGCAGTGCTGCAGGACGTTCTGCCCATAGCTGGTACGATACTTCAGACGGCCAAGCGTCTTGATCAGTTCAGGATTCATACCGCGGATGCCGCATTCCATGACAGCCTGTTCACCGGCTTCACGGATCGCCTTATCCACTTCTTTCTTCGTCTTCGCCACGACCTCTTCGATGCGGGCCGGATGGATACGGCCATCCTTGACAAGACTTTCCAGTGCAAGACGCGCGACTTCACGGCGGATCGGATCAAAGCACGACAGGATGACAGCTTCCGGAGTATCATCAATGATGAGATCAACGCCGGTCAGCGTTTCGATGGCGCGGATATTTCTGCCTTCACGACCAATGATGCGTCCCTTCATCTCTTCGTTCGGAAGAGCCACGACGGAAACCGTGGTCTCTGATACGGTATCAGCCGCATTTCTCTGAATGGCAGCCGCGATGATCTCTCTCGCTTTGGTATCCGCACTGCTCTTGGCTTCCTCGACCGCATCACGGATGCGGACCGCCTTCTCATGCGTCAGCTCCTCATCCACACGGGACAGGATCATTTCCTTCGCCTGTTCACGGGACAGCTGGGAGATCTCTTCCAGCTTCGCCTGCTGGGACACATACAGGGCATCGACTTTTTCCTTCTGGGCCTTGACCTGATTTTCTTTGCGGTCCAGCTGTGATTCGCGCTGTTCCAGATTGTTGCTGCGCTGATCCAGATTATTGTCCTTCTGTACCAGACGCTGCTCGTACTTCGCCAGCTCATCGCGGCGATCCTTATTTTCCTTTTCCATATCCTCGCGGAGCTTATGGATCTCCTCACGAGTCTGTACCAAGGTTTCTTTCTTCAGCGTCTCCGCTTCACGAGACGCTGTATCCAGCATCTTTTTCGCATCCTCTGCGATCTGCTTCGCTTTTTCCTCTGCAGAACCGATCCGGGCTTCTGCGATACGCTTGCGCAGCAGGTAACCGATCCCCGTACCGCAGACAGCCGCTGCGATACCACAGAGAATGACGTAGAGTAAAACTTCATCCAGTGTCAAATGGTTCACCTCTCTCTTTCTGATTTTATTATTTTAAGACAGGAAATACGTAGCTCCGGGCACGCCGGAAAGTGCAGGCCGTGGTAAATGGTCTTTCATCCTTCAAGAGAAAAGGTTCCTATGACACAAAACATCCTTTGCCAAAAATTACAGCAGGTGATGATGGCGAAAAGGCTGACAGATGGCCTTTATCTATAATAAGAATCCCTCCGCTCGCGGAGTTCTCACTGGGCTTGCAGCTTGCATGCTGATCCATCGGGGACGCTGCACATACGACGGGCATCGTATCACGATGATTCAGTACTGCATCAATTTTAAAATGTTTATTTTTTATTGTCAAGGTTGAGATAGAGGGCTGGGTAGCCCGTGAGGCGTGCTGCCCTTTGATTCCATTTGAAAACGTCACGCTTTCTAGTTAGGAGTTAGGAGTTAGGAGTGGTGGTGCGGCGCATAAAAATCAGAAGCGCCGCAGAATTTTGATAGCGCTTCGCGCCATCGTCAGCTCGAGCGTAGTAGAGATCTTTCTTGCAGAACTGTCAGCGTTCTAACTGCGCTATTTCAATCACCGCTTGCTTTTAATCTCTAGTCACCAGTCACTTGTCACTTGTCACTCGGGGCTCCTAATCCCTAGCCACTCATCCCTAGCTACTCATCACAAGTCACCAGCACCTAGCTTCTTCTGCCTCCCCCGAAGAGAGACCATACAAAAAGAGCCGCCACCGCTGCCCAGGACATATGGTAATTCATGATCCCAAGATCCGTCATGATATTGATCACCGTAAGCCCCAGCATGAAGAGCATATTCGCCCGCAGATCGATGCCCCGCTCTCTTCGAAGGATCAGGTACGAGATCAAAAGGATAGAGAGATGCACACCAAAGACCGCGTACAGATAAAACATGAGCGGCGTCATCTGCAGGATGAATCCGCCAATCAGCATAATGCCAATGATCCACATCCAGCCGTTTGTCATAAAGTTCCTCCCATGCCGGTTATATAATCCTTCGTGTCAAAGGTAAGGAAATGCTGATCCGTTCAGCATTTCCTTAAACCAAGATCAGAGATCGCCCGGGCTAAGACTCAGTCTCCTTGACATCTCCATCCTTTTCGGGGATCCAGAGCTTCTGTTCCGGATAATGCCAGAGAAATTCATAAGAGGGAAGCCAGCGCTTGCCAAAAGCATGCATCGCGACGAGGAGCTTCGGCTCTACCCGTTCAAGATACGCCATGACGCCCCACTCGCGGGCTGCCTGCTGCCGAGCATCCACCGGGAAAAAGGCTACATCGACCTGTCTTTCGGAAAAACGGGACAGCTCATGGAAGAAATCCCGCCTGGCGGCCAGATTATCCGCCGCCGGTTCGCCGGCCCAGTGCCACCAGTTCAGATCTCCCGCGTGGAAGATCGTCTTGCCCCCGCTTTTGACCAGAAACGAGCCCCCCTCATCTGTCGAGCCATACATAGTGACCGTCAGATCGCCGATCGTCAGCGTATCTCCGGGGACCATAAGATGCTTCTTTTCTTCCCTATCCATCGTCAGCCAGCAGTTCTTATGCATGATGTAGGCCTCTGCCCGATCTTCCCACCTTCGTATATCGCGGTTGAAATGATCGGCATGATAATGACTCACGAAGAAATACAATTTCTTCTTAGAATCCTTAAGAAGCGTCTCCAGCCGGTTCTCTGTGTCTTTGTAGAAATCAAAAACAAGAAGGCTTGTCCCATTTTCATAGATGAATCCGCTGTGATGCAGAAAATAAATGGTATCGCTCATAAGCGCTGTCCTCCGATATTGAAAGATTCGTACGTATTTATAGATTTTACCTGTGATGAAAACCAGAACTATTTATAGTATAATAATTATAATTGTTGTGTAATTACCTCATCAATGGCATATATATAGTATGATAGCCAGAGGGTCAACATACGGAGAAGGAAACGGAATCCAGCAGAAATACAGCGTATTCGCCGGAGATCTGCCTGCTGCCGCCTCTGGCACCAATTATACCATACCTGATGGGATTTATATATTTTTCAGATTTTCTTTGACCTTTGTCCTTAAATTGTGTACAATGTTCATTGTGTCTTTTGCAGAAAACAGGAGGTTTTTCTTATGATTATCCATGATGAAGCCCATTGTCGATTTCTACAGGAAGACCCGAAAGGAACCGCCTATATGGAGTATACCTGCGCGGGAAATATTCTCACCGTCACCCATACAAAGGTCCCCGATGCCCTCGCCGGACGCGGCATCGCCGGAAAGCTGGCTTCTGCCTTCTATGAATGGGCCAGCCGCCATCACTATATCGTCCGCTCCGAATGCTCTTACATGAGCCATTGGATGGAAAAAAACAAGTGACTAGTGACTTGTGACTGGTAGCTAGGGATTAGGGATTAGGAGTCTCAAGTGACTGGTGACTCGTGACTAGTGACTGGAATGCCAGCTCATGGCATCGCCATTATTTATACTTCTTATACTTCTTATACTTCGCGGCGCTTCAGATTTTTTATGCGGCGCACCACCATTTCGCATTTCTAATTTCTAATTTCTCATTCATGCGAGACTTTCATCTACAATCAAGGGGGGGCGGCACGCCCCAAGGGCTAACCCTGAACCCTGAACCCTGAACCCTGAACCTTTAACCCTTTTTCACAGAGGAACCACCATGTATAGTTCGTCTCTCTTTCAAAACCCGATCTCTTTCCGGGAAACGCAAAACATGCTCGAAACCATCACTCTACATTTTGCAGACCTGCTGCGTCTGAAATCCACTGCGCTTTACGATCACTCTGTCCGCGTCTCGAACTATGCGGCTGCGACAGCCGTGTATATGAAGCTGCCTTCGAATGAGATCACGCTCATCCGCTATGCGGGGCTTCTGCATGACATCGGCCTCCTCTCCCTGCCGAATCAGATCCTGTCCAAGGCGCCCTACCTTTCTCGAAGAGAGCTCTCGCTGTATAAAAAGCATCCGGAGCTTGGCGCAAATATGCTCGAGTCCATCCCTGGTTGTCAGGATCTTCTTCCCTACATCCGCTGCCATCACGAGCACTGGGACGGGACCGGTTTTCCGAAGCACCTCAAGAACGTGAATATTCCTCTCGGAGCGCGTATCATTGCTGTCGCAGACTACTACGATACCGCCATCTACTCCTCACCGGACTTCTCAGAGAAGACAAAGGCTGAGGTCACACGTGAGATCTTCAGCGGCTCCTCCATCCTTTTCGATCCTGAGGTCATTGCTGCCTTCATCAAAGTCCTGTTCCACAAGACGGATCTGAAATGAAAGCACGGAGGGATCGATGCTCGGGGATCCGAAGTTCATCGCCAATCGTTCTCTCCATTTCCCTGTCATGATAGTTCCGTGATCCCTGCGGAATCCTTTCCCTTCGGGGCAAAGCATCCGAGGGACTGATCCTGACCACTGAAAAAAGCTATGATGAAACCTTCGTTTCACCATAGCTTTTTATTTGCTGCAGCCTCGCCGGCTGTTATTTTTTTGACTCATCCGCCGCTTTTTCGAAGAACCATTTCTTGGAAATCTTGTCATAGGTCCCGTCTTCCATGACCTTTTTCAGTGCCGCATTGACCTCCTGCTGCATGGCCTTGTCATCCTTCGCCATAATGATGACGAACTGCTCTCCCGTCGGGATGGTGCCGGCCGTGGTCAGCTTGCCCCTGCCTTCGTGTTCCAGATAGTACTTCGCTCCCGGTTCATCCACGATAGCTGCATCCGCTTCACCGTCTTCTACCACCTTGAAGACATTCTTATAATAGTCCGGCAGCACCGTGCGCGCTGGGGAAAGCTCCTTCGCCTTCACTTCATTCGTAGAACCACGTTCGCCAGCTACGATCTTCCCTTTCAGATCGTTCGGCCCATGGATCCCTTCCGTGCCAGGTCGGACTACGATGACGTAGCTTCCCAGGCTGTAGTATGGATCACTGAAAGACACGTGCTTCTTACGTTCTTCCGTTGCGCCGATGGCAGAAATCCCAAGCTGGATCTTCTTATCACCGACGAAGTGGAAAATCTGTTCAAAAGGCAGGTTATTGAACTCTGCCTCCGCATCCATTTTCTGCGCGACTGCCTTCATGAGGTCCACATCGAAGCCGATGATGTGACCGTTTTCATCTTTATATTCGAAGGGGGCATAGGAGGCCTCCACAGCGACACTAAGCTTTTTCTTCGGCGTCGCCGTACTGCTCCCCGCTTCCCCGCCGCATCCGGTGGAAAAGAAAATAGCACTGGCTGCCAGAACGAAAGCGGCTGATTTCACTACATTTTTGTTCATGTGATTTCCTCCCGAGATCAAATTGTTTTTTTAGAAAAATCCTTAAAGAATCGTCTACGAAAAGTATACTGAAATTTGACCATTTTTACACTTTAAAACCTCAAATGTTTCCAATAAAATTTTGGCATCATGTGCTGTTTTTCTAAAAACTTTAAATTTTCAACGTTAGGAAACCGTCCTTCCAGTCAACGATGGCACGCACGCAAAAAGGAGCGGGACAATGCCCGCTCCTTCTATCCTGTCACTCTTATTTCTTTTCCTGCTTGCCGAACCATTTTTCGAAGATCTTATCATAGGTCCCATTTGCTTTGATCTCCTTCAGCGCCTTATTCACCGCCGCCTGCAGCTCTTTATTTTCTTTCTTCACTGCGAAGACCATGCCGTTGGCGCCCTTGGAGGTGCCGACGATCTTCAGGTCCTTGTCGCCGCCCTGCTTCAGGTAGTACATGCCGACAGGCTGGTCGATGGCAACCGCATCGAGCGTCTTAGCCTGCAGTTCCATGAATGCCTGAGAATTCGAGTCGAGCTGCTTTACCTGTGCGGCTTTGGCTTCCTGCGCGAGCTTCACCTGCTGCGTGCCGACCTGCGCACCGACATTCTTGCCTTCCAGATCTGCCCAGTCCTTGATATCATCATTGTCTTTTCTGACAATGATGATGTAGCCATTCTGTGTGAAATAGGGATCGGAGAAAGCGACCTGCTTTTCGCGTTCCGGTGTCGCATCAAGACCGGCTGCAATGAGATCGATCTGTCCGGACTGGACAGCCGGGATCAGCGCATCGAAGCCCATGGACTTGAATTCCATCTGGCTGCCCATCTGTTTGATGACCGCATCCGCAAGATCCAGGTCGAAGCCTACATATTTATCATCCTTGGTAAATTCAAATGGCGGGAACGTGGTTTCCGAGCCGACGCGGATGACTTTCGGGATGCCGGAGCCGGACTTCGCTGCACTCTCGCCAGATTTTGCATCGCCGCCGCAGCCGGAAGCAAGGACCACCGCTGCCATAGCGCCCATCGCCAGAAGAATTTTCATTTTTTTATTCATCATTCTGATCATCTCCATATGCTATACATATATAAAAGAGCAGTAAACCAACTGTTTGTATCTTATCAATTCTTCGGACATATGTCAAATTATTCTAGCTTTTCGAATAAATATTCATATCAAACAGATTCCAGCCTCTTCATGCGGGGAAGACGAAACAGGTGATCGCTTCCCACGGAGGGGCAAGAGAAGCGGGTCCCTGCTCTTCTTTTCATGCCTGCTCTTTGTATTGACCCACCCCTTTATCCATGCTATAGTTTAGAATATATATGATTCTACGAATACCCACAATTTATTTAAAAAATCGAAAACAATATCTGATATAGTGATGATAGGAATCAGGGTCTAGGCTTTAGAAATAGGGCCAGCCGATAGCGAGTGACCCGGCGGCTGACTCCGTGAGTGACGCCTGCCATCATCCGATCCTGCCCCTTGTTATACTTGTTTTTTTCAAAAGGACCCTATCTATGGAATTCATCATATCTTTTCTCTCTGAATGGGGCTATCTTGCGCTCTTTATCTGTATGGTGCTCGAAAACATGAATATCCCCATCCCCAGTGAGATCATTCTGGGCTTTGCGGGTTTCCTCGTCTCGCAGGGTGTCTTCTCCTTCTGGCCGACGATCTTGATCGGCACACTGGCTGGGCTGATCGGCTCCTTGGCCTCCTACTACATGGGCTACAAGGGCGGGCGCGACATGATCCTTCGCCACACACAGAAAGGCGGTATGGGCGCGAAAAAAATGATCGCCGCAAAAAACTGGTTTGAGACCTACGGCGGCATTGCGGTCTTTACCGGCCGTCTGCTTCCGGGGATCCGTACCTTCATTTCCCTGCCTGCGGGCATCGCACAATTTCCCCTCCCGGAATTCACGATCCTGACCATCATCGGCACTATCCCCTGGACCATATTTCTGGTCTACATGGGTGCCATGCTGGGAGAAAACTGGCATTCTCTCCTCTCTTACAAGCTGGAGATCGCTCTTGTCTGCATCGTCATCTGCGCCATCATCGCAGCGGCTTTCCATTTCTATCAGAAGCATAAGAATAATAAACATGAAGCTCAATAAAAACTGCATCTTACTTTTCCTTTTCTGTCTCGCCCTCTACGGCACTTTTTCCGGTCTCATTCCTCTGCTCGACCCAGATGAGCCAGTCTACGGCGAGACAGCGAAGGAAATGCTCTCTACAGGCGACTGGCTGTCTCCCCGCATCTATGGCGAATTCTGGTACGATAAGCCGCCGCTTTTCTATTGGTTGGAATCGATCTCCTTCACTCTCTTTGGAGTCTCGACCACGAGTGCCCGTCTCCCTTCGATCCTGATGGGTGCACTGCTCTCGCCCTACCTCTACCTGTCTATGCGAAAGCTGCTGGGTGAGAAGGCTGCGCTCTACGGTGCCTTCATCTCTGCCTCCTCTCTGGAGATCATCGTCCTTGCCAGAAGCTCGGTGACGGATGCGACGCTGACCTTCACGCTCACCGTCGCCCTCATTTCATTTCTTCGAAAGGAATATATCCCCGCCTATATCTTCTGCGGTCTCTCGCTCCTTGCGAAGGGCCCGATCGGCTTCGGATTTCCAGCACTCATCGTAGGGCTTTGGATGATCTTCAGGGGATCCTTCACTTTCAAAAATATCATGGCACTGGGCTGGACCTGGGGGATCCCCCTCGCCTGTCTCGTGGGGCTTCCCTGGTACCTGGCGATGGGCATGATCCACGGAGATGCCTTCATCAATACCTTTCTCGGCTATCACAATGTGACGCGCTTCATCAGTCCGGAGCATGCCGGGCAGAACCACTACTGGCTCTACCTCGTCGTCCTGATCGCCGGTTTCTATCCATGGACCGGCACACTGCCCGGTATCCTTCGGCGTTTACGGAAATGGAGATCAGACCCTGTCCTCTTCTACCTCATCGTTTGGGCGCTCTTCATTTTCCTTTTCTTTACACTCTCCTCGACGCAGCTCTTCTCCTACATCCTTCCGATGTTTCCTCCGCTCTCGCTTCTGGCCGGGAAATATCTCACGGAGATCAGAGAAGCGGGGCATGTTTCCAAGTCCCTCATAGGCTTCCATCTCTTCTTTGCCCTGACGACCGCGATCGCCATCAGCCTCGCGCCGCTTACACCCGCAGGCGGCGCTGCAATGAAATACGGCATTTCCCTTTTCATGATCCTCTCTGCTCTCTTTTCTGTCCGCATGCTGTCAAAGGGGCGTATGCGCGGCTTCCTCTGCTCGCAGGCCTGCCTCATCCTTCTCTTCGTGACATCCGTCTGGGGCCTCTTTGCTGCTCCCGTTTCCAGCCTCTTCACCTCGAAGGCCATTGCAGAGACGCTCTCAGAAACAGAAAAGGCGCCTGAACTTCCGGTCTATATCGATACCTTCTACCGGCCATCTGTCGCCTTCTACACAGGCATCTACGGAAAAGCCCTTCCGGAATTTAACGAACGAAAACGAGAGGAAACAGCAAAAAATGAAGCCGACGGCGTCCTTCTTCCCGGCAAAGACAATGCCCTCACCCTTCCGGATCATGCCTACATTCTCGTGCAGAAAAAGATCTATGACCATTGGCCGGAAAAGCTGAAAGCAGAAGCACGGCTGCTGTGGGAAAAGGATACAGCGGTATTTCTAGTAAGACATGCAGAGCCATGAGGAGCTGCAGTTTCCAACATCGTCCGATCTGGTAGGCATGTATGACACGAGATATGCCCATCACTCTCTATGTTTCGGCGCTTCCTGATGGGTACGCCGCTTTACCATGTCACAGTTCTAGTTACAGGAGGTCTCCTTGAGTACAAAACGTCAAAAGCGTGAAAGAAAACAGGCGCAGCTTGCCAAAGAGAACGAACGCAGCACCCTGATCTCTTTTATCAGCTTCTTTATCATCGCCTTTCTCTTCTTCCTCTGGGGCAGCTGGCTGCTTCCGATCACCGATCCGGTCGAGTCGAACTACGCACTGACCGCCCGTGAAATGGTGGAGGCCGGCGACTGGATGTCCCCGCAGATCTATGGCGTCTACTGGTATGACAAGCCCATCATGGTCTACTGGCTCCTCTCGCTCGCCTACAGCGCACTTGGCTTCACCGACCTCGCCGCCCGCCTGCCGGCAGTACTTACAGGCGCCCTCTCCGTGACACTTCTCATCTGGTATCTCCGGCGCATCCTGAAAGACAATGTCGTCTCCATCTGGGCCGGCGTCATGCTCGCGACCTCGCTGGCGTGCTGGGTGATCTCCCACGCCATCATCACCGACAGCATCCTCCTCCTCTTCACCATCCCGACCATGTTTTCTGCCTACATCGGCATCACAGAAAACAGCAAAAAGCATCTGGTGATCGCCTACGCTGCCGCGGGGCTTGCCTGCCTCACGAAAGGTCCCGTCGGCCTCGTCCTTCCCGGCCTTCTCCTTGTCATCTGGTGCCTTTCGATGAAAGAGCCGAAGACCATCCTCCGCCTTTTCCCCTGGCAGGGGCTTCTCGCCTTCTTTGCCATCGTCCTTCCCTGGTACGGCGGCATGTATGCGATCCACGGCAGTGATTTCATCAATGAATTTCTGGGACTGCACAACGTCCTCCGCGCCACCTCTTCCGAGCATCCCGAGGACAACCACTGGTACTACTACCTCATCCTCCTTCCCGCCTCGCTCCTCCCATGGGCTTTTGTTTCCTTTTATGAAATGAAAATGCGCTGGAAAGAGAAGGGCGCCTTCTACCTCTTCCTCATGGTCTGGTGCTGGGGCACCATCCTCTTCTACACCCTGATGGCCACAAAGTATGTCACCTATTCCTACATCGCCGTCATCCCCGCCATCACCTTTGCCGCCTTCGGCGCACTCCGCATCCGCATGGGCGAAAAGCTCCCTTCCATTCTGGGCGGTCTCGGCCTCCTGATCCTTATGGCGGCGCTCCTTGTCGGTACCTTCCGTCTAAAAGAAGGGAACTGGCTTGTCTTCTACGCTGTCCTTGCTTATGGCCTCTTCGCCTACCTCATCCGCTGGAAAGCGAACCAATACAAACGCCTCACCATCATCTCCGCGGTCACGGCGTCCGCCTTCCTCTGCTGTATCTCCGAAGGCCTTCCCCACTTCATGATGACACGATCCGCCTTTGAGATCGACAGTGCCATCCAGGAAGAGAAAGGAAAGCACTATTTCTTCCTCACCTATCCCGCCAGCTACAGCTACTACACAGGCGACATCGCAACACGCCTCCTGCCTGATGAACCGCTGCTGGACCAGGAAAAGCGCGATGCCCGCTGGGATAAGAAATCTCCCATCCCCACCGTAAACGAAGAGCAATTCATAGAAGCTGCCAAAGCCTCTGATAGGCCCAGCTACCTCTATGTAGCAAACGGGAAAGCCAAATTCTTCGACGCATGGTCGCTCGCTCCCCGTTTTGAAAAAGTAGAAAGCACCAAGGCCGGAACGATCTATCGGTTGGTGGAGACTAGGGACTAGGGACTAGGGACTAGGGACTTGAATCCTACTTTCGGGCATCGTCCTATTTATACTCCGCGGCGCTTCCACTTTTTATGCGCCGCTCCGCCATTTCTCATTTCTCATTTCTC
>DLZS01000051.1:0-778 GCA_003447275.1 Dialister sp. | reverse complement strand
TTCTCATTTCTCATTTCTCATTTTTAATTTCTGATGCTCAAGAGGCCCATCATGAACGACAATCTCACCCATTTCCTCACTTCTCTCTCCGCCTACAAGGGCGAGAACGTCTTCAATCCATGGCGTGATACAGACGCAAACTACGAAGTCAGCCGCGCCGTCTCCATCCGCCAAGAGCAGCTTACGGACTACCTCGCCCTGCGCATCGGACGGGCAAAGATCCTTCTCATCGCCGAAGCCTGCGGCTATCAGGGCGGACACTTCTCCGGCATCGCCATGACCTGCGAGCGTATGCTCTTGAACCAGCATCCCAAAGTCACGAGCCGAATGATCCTAGGCCGTGAAGGCACGCGTACCAGCCGGATGGACAGCCCCTTCATCACAAAGGCTGCTCAGAAAGAGAAAGGCTTCAATGAGCCCACCGACTCCGTCGTCTGGAGCGCATGCTTCGAAGCCGGCCTTGCCCCCGATGAATTTCTCTTGTGGAACATCTTTCCTTTCCATCCTTATAAAAAAGGAAATCTCCTCACGAACCGCACACCGACGGATGAAGAACTCGCCATCGGCCTCACGTATACGAAAGAGCTCCTCTCCTTAACCGGCCCCCTTCCGCTCTTTGCCATCGGCAGGAAGAGCAAGGTGACACTCACCGAAGCAGGCTTCTCCGTCACTGGCCTGCGCCATCCCGCAAACGGCGGTGCGGGCATCTTCCGCGCCCAGCTGAAGGAAGCACTGAGAAAATGAGCTTTTGCACGGAAGGAGCTGTGAAGAAATGAAT
>DLZS01000144.1:604-6170 GCA_003447275.1 Dialister sp. | reverse complement strand
ATCCTCATTTCTTCACAGCCCCTTTTTGTATCAGATGGCATCTTTTTTATAGTAGGGAGAGGTTATCCAGTTTCCTGTCTGCATATCCGACAAAATCGAGCGAAGAAGATCATATTCGCCTTCCAGCATGCAGAGCGGATCGAGATTCTTCATCCGCGGAAGAGAGGTATAGATACGGAGAGCTTCTTTGTAGAGCATCAGTTCAGGCGCGTCGCCATCAATGTCGATCCCGGCATCCTTGAAGTAGGCTCTGTACTGAGCGAGCAGCTGCTCGAAGTCATGGATCATTTTCTCGCGCTTCATTGTGGTGTCATATAAACTGCCCATGATGGTATCCTCCTTCGCTGCTGCGGCAGCGGGCTAGAAAGCAGAGAACTCATGAGGTGCTATGGCGTAAGCGATGGGAAGCGTAGTTCCGTCTGTTTGCACATCGTTTCCGCACCTACTGTATGAGTATCTGCTTTCGGAATTCTTATGATTTCATTATAAGAGATAAGCAGATCTTCGTCTATAGCATATGCCCATGTGTTATAACTTTCATTTTGGGAACAGAAAATATGCGAAACTGATCGATCCATGCTCCTCACTGATCTCGGATCACAGATCTTTGATCTTGATCATGCGTTCCGAATCACGGACATCGCTGTAAAACTGCAGGAACTTTTTCGCGACCACAGAGAGTGGGCGGCCCTTGACGCGGACGACGGTCTTGTACAGATCCGTATCGACCCCTGTGATGGCTTTGGCAATGAGCCCCTCTGGGAGCTTTTCTTTCGGCTCCATAGGGACGATGCTGACGCCGCAGTCATCTTCTGCCCAGCGCAGAGCGGTGGTACGCGTGGTACAGATGGAAAGGACCTGCGGGCGGATGGATTTCTCTGCGAAGATCTTCGACATCATGAGATGACAGCCGGTGGAGAGACAGAGCGGACATTCCGCAAGCTCCGGCAGCGTCGGTGTGGTGATCCCTTTCAGAAAAATAGAATTTTCTGCGGTCACACAGACGATCTTTTCTTTGCGGCGGAACAGGACGTCAAAGTTATTCTGGTGGATCGGGGGAACCGAAAGGATCCCGAGCTCTGCAATGCCGGAGAGAAGCTGCTGCGACTGCTCCGTAATGCCGCCTTCATGGATCTCATAATTGATGAGAGGGAAGAGGCGATGAAAAGGCTCGAGACATTCCTTGATGAAGACAGCCGCTCTGGAATTGGCAACCGTGAAGCGCAGCGTCCCCTTGCTGCCGTCGCTGACATCTCCTATCTCATTCTTGGCCATATCTTCCAGAGAGCAGATGTATTTCGCTTTGTGGTAGAGGATGCGGCCTGCATCGGTCAGGATGAGGTGCTTGCTGCCGCGTGTCGTGATGATGAGCTTCGTGCCGAAATAATTCTCCAGAGACTTCACCTGCTTCGATAGTGCAGGCTGCGCGATGTGGATATATTCTGAGGCGGCCGTCATGCTGCCCGCTTCGACGATGGCAAGAAAATTTCTGTAATTATCAATTTCCATATAAATCTCCTTTACATTCAGATCATGTCTGCCAGGATAGGAAAAGAATGCATATAGGAATCATGGTTCTGTATATTATATAAGAAATAACTAATAAGTGCAATCATAAACGCCAATGAATAGCAAATGTGCGGAGGCGTGGTGTTATTTTCGGATTTGCATGACTTTCATTCCTGTAAGTATCAATGATTTTCTTCGGATAACTAAAATTCCTATCAGATATTTTTAATTTTGCGATAAATTTTGTATCATATAGCCAAGTTAAATCCCATGTCTGCCAGGACAGGAAAACGCCGCAAGGCCAATTTCATAAAGGAGTGATGGAAAATGTTAGAAAAACACACAACCCCATTTGACAGAATTTTTACCCATCGGCTTGATGCAGCCAGCCAGTATCTTCATGATAAGGAACAGACTCGTCAGTTCACCGATACCATTCAGGGCAATGAGCTGACTCTGTCTCAGCTTGAAACATTGCACAGAAGAAAACTGAGCTTCATCGGTCACCTTCATTAAAATATACATGGGCGCAGGACAGATCGCCTACAGCCCATCATCTTCCCCTTGTTTGAAAGCTGTCTCACTATAATGTATTTCATCCTGTTACCTTCCTCAGCTTGAATGCAAGATGGCTTGCCTAAAGGACCCGTTCAGCGGCGGGTCCTTTTTTTATGGGATGGGGCATGGGAGATACCGCCTGGCAGCCGATGATCCCTCTCGTGTGGTCATGACAAAAGGAAAGCGAGAGATTTTTTCATTGGCGGAGAAACAAGGTTCGTCAGCGGAAAAGCCGCCCGGGGGCTCATTGGTCGGTGTCGCATCTGCGCAGCAAGAGCAATAACATATTCCGCGCAAGCATAAATGCGGCAGAAAGATGAACTAACAAACCAACTGGAATGAGAAGATAAATAGGAGCACTTAAAATTCCTATCATATATTTTTAATTTACTCACATAAATGTTATGCTTTCCCTGTCAGTTGTTCTTGCTGATTTTTCAGAAAGGAGGTTCACGTGACAGAACAAAAAGGGAACACCGGATTGGACCTATTGCCACTCATGAAGGAATGGGATAAAAATTACTATTTCCGCTTCATAGAGACAGATCAATCAAATTTCGGACTCATCAGTACCTATGGTCACTATGAAGATTGGCAGCCGGTCAGCATCGTGTATCCCGAAAAAGAATCCCGCTTCATAAAAAAGGGGAAAACGTAATGAGAATTTTGAAGAGCAACTCTCCACATATATTTCTTAGAAGGATATAGATTCCTTCCTCAGATTCACACCCATAGGAGGATGTAAGAACGTTATGGATTTCTTAATCGCGATGGATCCAGCAGTGAAATGTCTGCTGCTTCTGCTTGTCGTCGCCATTCTTTTCGTTACCGAAAAGATTCCGCTGGCGGTCACCTCGATCGCTTCTGCTGTTTGCTGCTGGCTGCTCGGGCTGGTACCGCTCAAAGAGGTATTCCTCGGTCTCGCTGATTCTACTGTCGTGCTCTTCGGCGGCATGTTCGTCGTCGGTGCAGCGATGTTCTACACGGGCCTGGCCCAGGACATCGGCGCCCGTATCGTCAAGGTTTTCGGTACAAGTGAGACGAAGCTGATGATCGGCGTCATGATCATCGCAGCTGTCATGTCTGCCTTCCTCTCGAATACCGGCACCACGGCCTGCCTCATTCCGGTCATCATCGGCGTCTGCAAGGAAGCAAATCTTTCGCCATCCCGTATTCTCATGCCTCTGGCATTTGCTGCCGGCCTCGGCGGTACCTGCACACTGATCGGTACGCCGCCAAACATCATTGCAAACGTGGCTCTGAAAACCGCTGGTATGCCTGAGCTGCAGTTCTCCTTCTTTGAATATGCATATATCGGTATTCCGATCACCGTTTGCGGCATCATCTATATGCTGCTCATCGGTCGTCACATCCTTCCGGAAGTGAAGGTGGATGACTCCTTCGCAAAGACGGCAGAAGTCGAACAGGAGATCGAAGCGAACGAAACCTCCAAGACCAAGAAGATCATCTGCGGTGTCATCATGCTCGGCGTCATCGTCACCATGGCGACGGATCTTGTTCCGCTGGAAATCGCAGCTGTCATCGGTGCGCTCCTTTGCGTCGTTACCGGCTGCCTTACAGAACGTCAGGCCTATGACTCCATTGACTGGGTCACCATTTTCCTCTTCGCTGGCATGATCCCGATGGCTACTGCCATGAATACTTCCGGTGCAGGCAAGATGATCGCAACCTTCACTGTCGCAGCTATGGGCGGAAACCCATCTCCGTACCTCATCACGGCTGTCCTTTTCGTCCTTGCAGTCATCCTGACCCAGTTCATGAGCAACACCGCCTCCAAGGCTCTGCTTTGCCCGGTAGGTATCGCTCTGGCTACCCAGGTCGGCGCTTCCCCAAGAGCAGTCCTCATGGCGATCCTCATCGCTTCCTCCTGCGCATTTGCGACCCCTGTCGGCACTCCGCCAAACACCCTTGTGCTTGGTCCTGGCAAGTACTCCTTCATGGACTATGTCAAATCCGGCTCCGGCCTCGTGGTGGTCTGCTTGATCGTATCTGTCATCGTCATCCCGATCGTATGGCCATTCTTCCCGAACTAATAGACATATATTAGTAAAATATAATAATAAGAAATAAGCTCCTCCTTTTATGCCTGCTGGATATGACTCATCCGGCGGGCTTTTTCTTTTTGGGGGAAACTGGTTGGTCGTTGTCTTGGCACTAGTGACTGGTGACTGGGATTCTCTGGTATCGTCATCCCGAGCGTAGCCGAGGGATCTTTACTGCACTGTGGGAATCAGCGTGTATGCGCTGAGGGGAAACGATGTCCTGGTGCTGCCTCACATGCGTCGTTGAGCGTTCTGCAATAAAGATTGAGGGCTACGCTCGAAATGACGATGCACGCGAAGCGCTATCAAAACTCCGCAGCGCTTCTGATTATTATGCGCTGCACCAACACGTTTGAACCCGTAGAACCTGCTGAACCTCTTTCGCAAATAATCAAGGGGCAGCACGCCCCATGGGTTAACCCCGAACCCTGAACCCTTTTTTCCTTGCCTATTTCTCTTCCAGCTTTTATAATGAAAGAAATGGCATGATGTATCCTACAGTCTTTCAAGGAGGCGTTTGAATGAATCGTCAATGGATGAAAGCAGGAGCTGCCCTTCTCACTTTGGCAGCATTGGGAGTCACGGCTGGCTGCGGGGGAGCGCCCGCAAAGAGCAGCCCGGAGAAAGTAGCGGCATCAGGAGCCGCGGAACGGACACTGAAGGTCGCCTGCATCGCGACATATCCGCCCTTTGTCTATAAGGATAAAGAAGATAAGATCATCGGCTTCGATGTGGATATCACGAATGCAGTCGCCAAAGAAATGGGAGCGAAGACCGAGTACAAGAGCATGCCTTTTGACCAGATCGTACAGGCCGTCGCAGACAATAAGGCTGATATCGCCGTTGCAGCCTGTGATATGACGCAGGACCGCGCAGATAAGGTGAATTTTTCCTCGATCTACTACAATAAGGAAAGCGTTTCCATCCTGTCTCGCAAGGATGATGAACGGATCCATGGCTCGCAGGACCTCTCCGGCAAGACGGTCGCCGTCGAGAAGGGAACTGTCTATGTGACGACGGCTAAGCAGCTCGGCGCGACAGTGAAGGAGTATGACTATCATGACCAGCTCATTCAGGCCGTGGAAAGCAAGGAGGCTGATGCGCTTATCCTCGATAAACCGGTCGCTCTCTTCTACATGACGCATGGGGCAGCGGACAAGCTCCGCTCCGCCGGCATCATTTCCGGCAGCGGCGGCTTCGTCATGCTTCTCAATAAGAAAGACCCTGCGCTCCAGAAAGAAGTGAATGAAGCACTGGGCAAGCTCATGAATAATGGAGAATATGATAAGATCTATGACAAATGGTTTGCCGATACGAATTTCGAAAAAGAACCGGATGTGAAGAAATAGGTAAGCGTGAAAAGGATTCTCTCATGACGAGGGAATCCTTTTTGGCTAGGGAAACACTGATTAAATCGTTGTCAGATTTTACTCTTG
>DLZS01000144.1:0-346 GCA_003447275.1 Dialister sp. | reverse complement strand
GAGCTATTTAAGGAAGGCTATGATGAAGTCATGTATAAAAAGTATTGTAAAATCTGACTCCGCGATTTAATCAGCGTTTCCCTGGGTTCAGAGGTAGCCAGTGGGGCGGTGGGCCTTGATTGTGGATGAAAGACTCGCATGAATTAGAAATTAGAAATTAGAAATGAGAAATGGTGGTGCGGCGCATAAAAATATAGAAGCGCCGCGAAGTATAAATAATGGCGATGCTATGAGCTGGTATGCCAGTCACTAGTCACCAGTCACTTGAGACTACTAATCCCTAGCTACTCATCCCTGCTTTCAAATTTTTTAGGGCAGCCATTCCTCGTATCGTCATCCCGAGCGC
>DLZS01000058.1:0-25232 GCA_003447275.1 Dialister sp. | reverse complement strand
TTTATGCGCCGCACCACCACTCCTAACTCCTAACTCCTAACTCCTAACTCCTAACTCCTAACTCCTAACTCCTAACTAGAGAGCGCGAGGCTTTCAAACGTAGTCAAGGGACGGCACGACCCCTGAAACCATTATGCGTCTCTTCCCATCTTATTTTCTATCAGTATCGCTTCAGCGACGCCACCCGCAGCCGGAATCGCGGCGACACCATAGCGCCCGTTTTTCTGCTTGAGGATCGCCATCAGATGGATCATGATCTCCGCCCCGGATGCCCCATAGGGATGTCCGTAAGCCAAAGCACCGCCGAAGCAGTTCAGCCGATCCTTCACGGACGGATGACGCCCCATGAAATCGGCACTGATGACCGCGAAGGCTTCATTGTACTCAAAGGCATCAATATCTTCATAGGAAAGCCCCTCCCTAGATAACAACAAAGAGACCGCCTGATCTGCCATGAGAGGCGAGCAAGCCGCATCGCCGCCGGACGTGCGCACCGCCTTGATCTCCGCCATCGGATGCGCGCCGTGCGCCTTCACCCAATCATCGGAAGCGAGTGCCACAAAAGCCGCCCCATCATTCATCGTGCAGGCATTCGCCGCCGTGAGTATCCCATCCGGCACATTCGTCACATGCGGCGCTCTTGCCAGCAGTCGTTCGCTCATCCTTGGACGGATGGCCTCATCCCTTGTACTGCCAAAGAGAGGCACGATGTACGGCGCGAGGCAGCCTTCCTTCTCTACGCGGCTCGCCCGCTTGTGGCTAAGAAGGGCTGCCTCGTCCGCTTTTTCTTTGGAAATCCCTGCTTTCTTCGCCGCGCGCTCCGCACCCAGAAGCATCGCATCATCACTAAATTCCCCTGGCCGGAACTGTGCCGCCGTGAATTCAGGATCTCTCTTTCGGCTTCGTTCATCCCATTCCTGATAAATGCGGCGCGGCGCGAGCGAAGCACTCTCGGTGCCGCCCGCAAGGATGAAGTCCGCCATCCCGGAGGCGATCTTTGCTGCAGAGAGGTCGATCGCTGCCAAAGCAGAAGCACACTGGAGATCCAGCGTCATAGCGGGGACCTCTTCCGGAAGACCCGCCTCGAGTACCGTGAGGCGGCCGATATTTCCGCCAGGGCCCACCGCATTCCCGCAAAGCACCAGATCCGGAAGTGCTGACTTCCCATACTTCGACCACACCCTGTGAAGAATTTCTCCGCCCAGCACCTCAGGCCGCACCGTCTTGAAGATGCCATATCGTATACCGATATGGCTGCGCAGCCCGCCCAGAAGATACACCCGATCTCTCATTCCCTGCTTCCTTTCCGCTGCCACTCTCCGGCAAAGCACAATGTATCCGTATACCCGAGAAGCTGATCCCCCTCTTTCTTCAAGTATACCATCTCCCCTGCCCTGACAGGATGATGGAAACGAAGGCGGATCGCTTTCCCGGGATACATGGCAGCGAGCGACACCAGCAGCTGAAAACCGCTCACGATCGGCTGCGATCCCTGATGGATCGCATTATGATCCCCCAAGGCATCGCTGAAGTGATGGACCTCCTTTGCGATAAACAGCCGCCACGGCTCTCCCTCCCGTTCCTTCCGCGGACATTTCCCCGCATGGAAAGGAAGGAGCACCATAGAAAGCTCCCCGCCGTCCGTACATGCCGAAAGGCGGATGAGCCGTCCCTCCTTGACATGTACCCCGCAGGATGCCTTCGGCGTGCCTTCTTTCCAGAAGATCTCTGCCATCACCATCCCCTGCCATGCGTCTTTCCATACCGAGCAGAGCATTCTCATCTGTTCTTCCATACAGCCTCCGAAAAAAGCTGTGACAGCCTCGGCCATCACAGCTTTTACATCATACAAAACAACCGGGAAACGCTGATCCAGCTCCAGCCCGTATTCCTAATCTCTCTCGATCAGTGTCTTTCTATACTTTGCCACCAGGAAAGAGGCGAGGATGATCTTAGCCAGATCACCGGGCAGGAAGGGGAACATGCACATCACCATCGCTGACCACATGCCTGTACCGGTGAGGAACATGAACCAGCCGATCCCCATCACGTAGCAGACTGCCGTACCTGTCAATGTCGCAGCGAGCATCGACTTGAAGGTATGTCCCAGCTTTTCAGATACCAGCCCTACCACGAAAGCCATCGGCGCAAAGCCGAGGATGAATCCGCCCGAAGGCCCTGCCAGGACAGAGATCCCCGCACGCATCATCGAAAAGACCGGCACACCGGCTGCCCCCAGAATGAGATAGATCAGAAGAGCGAGAAGTCCATAGCGCTTCCCGAGAAAACCACCAGCCATCAGCACGCCGAACGTCCCGAGCGTGATCGGCACTGGCTGGATCGGAATGGTTAGCTGCGAGCACACCGCGCACACCGCAGCGAATAACGCACACAGGACCTGCATGCGGATCGAATGATTTGTATTCATGGATATGACCTCCTAGAAATTGGCCGAGACAAGAAACCGAAGGTGTAAAGTGTAAAGTGTAAAGTGTAAGGTGTAAGGTGTAAGGTGCAAGGTGCAAGGTGCAAAGTTTTCCTACCAGTCACCAGCCACTAGTCACTCCCAATCCCTGCCAACTATATTTGATGTGCTTATTATAAAGTGCGAAAAACCGTTTGTCAACTCGCTTTATTCATTAGTTGACAAACGGTTAACGATAGAAATGACGCCTATGGATTTCCCCGCAACGCCTGACGCTTTAAGCGTGTCCGTGCAAGATGAATCGCTTAGTGAAATAATTCCAAATCATCACGATCGCAGAAGCCACGACCTTTGAAAACATATACCATATCCCAAGAAGGTCGATGCAGCACCACATGACAAGCTGATTCAGCCCCAGCCCCATGAGAGACGTCACGATAAAGAGCACCATCTGTTTCGTACTCTGATTCTCTGCATGAAAGACCACATAGACGCAGAGAATGTAATTCACAAGGAGGGAAATCGTAAAAGCAATCGGTGCAGAGACCAGCGGCGGAAGACCGTCATACTCCGTCAATGTAAAAAGCAGGACATACTCTAAGAGAAAGCATCCGCCCCCGACAGCGAGGAAACGAAAAGCTTCCCAGAAACGATCCATGGAAGGGAAAATCTTTAAAATAAGCGACTCTAAAAATGTAGGCATAATATGTTCCTTTGAAAATAGCAGCTAGGGAAGCACTGATTCAATCGCAGAATCAGCGTTTCCCTAAGGATTGCGAGTGACTGGGGATTCGTGGCTAGGGATTAGGGATTAGGAGCCTCGAGTGGCTAGTGACTTGTGACTGGAAGATACCAGACTCTCTCATATCGTCATTTCGAGCGAAGCGAGAAATCTTTCTTGCAGTCCGATAAGCGATGCATGTGTGAAAGTAGGGATTCGGGACTAGTGACTAGTCACCAGTGGCTTAAATGCGACTTTCGGGCATCGCCCCATTTATACATCGCGGCGCTTCTATATTTTTATGCGCCGCACCACCATTTCGCATTTCTCATTTCTAATTTTTCATTCATGCGAGGCTTTCATCCAAAATCAAGGGGCAGCACACCCACGGGGCTGACCCTCCCCCTATTTCATTAACATCCGAATCATATTCATCTGGATCTCCAGATTCTTTCTGGCATTCTTGACCTCGGTATCCAGCACAAGACCGATGCCTGTGGAAATCACGGCGGCCACCATGAAGAAACCGGAGGTCACGAGCGTCGGCATCTTGGGAACAAGGCCCGTTGCGAGATACTCATGAAAAACAGGAAGAAAGAGCAAGAACGAAATAAGTGTGAGGACGAGTGCCGCCGCCAAGAAGAACCGCAATGGGCGATAATCTTTGTAGAGCATGAAGATCGTTTTCAGCACCCGCGCCCCATCACGGAAGGTATGGAGCTTGCTGACACTTCCCGCCGGACGGTCGCGATAGGATACCGGCACCTGCATGAGAAGCAGATTTTTATCCAGCGCGTGGATCGTCATTTCCGTCTCGATCTCAAACCCTTCTGACAGGATCGGAAACGTTTTCACAAATAGGGGAGAAAAAGCCCGATAGCCCGTCATGACGTCTCGGATCTCCTCCCGTCCCCTGCCCCAGAAAAGATTGATGAACCGGCGGACGAGCACATTGCCGGAATTATGAAAAGGCCGCTTGTTCTCTTCAAAGTACGTCGACGAGAGCCTGTCACCGATCACCATGTCGGCTCTCCCCGAGAGCACGAGCTCCGCCATCTCCCGCGCCGCTTCGGCCGGGTAGGTGTCATCCCCGTCCGTCATCACGTAGCAGTCTGCCTCGATGTCGCGAAACATGGAGCGGATCACATTGCCCTTCCCCTGACGGTATTCATGCACGACGATCGCCCCCGCGCGCTTTGCGATCTCCGCCGTGCCATCTGTTGAATTGTTGTCATAGACATAGATGTCTGCCTCTGGGAGTACCACACGGAAATCTGTCACCACCTTCTCAATGGTCAAGGCTTCATTCCAGCAGGGAATGAGAACAGCGATACGGGGCATGGAATATCTCCTTTTCATGAAATAAGTTTTCGGTCAAGGCTTCAGATGTAGCCCAAAGAGCGTACCGCCCTTTGCTTGGATACAAAAGAAGTTCAACAGATTCTATAGGTGCAAACGGAGCGCCATGCTACGCTTCGCAGGATCGTAAGATCCACACAGCAGATCTCCTGTGGACATAGGATCATCCGTCTGCCATTGGTTTCTCCATTGTACACCATGGAGACAGGCCGTGCCAGCCGATTCCCAATTTGTTTGAAATTTTGAAAAGCTGAGGCCAGCAGCTTCTTGCTCATTGCTTGTTGGTTAGAAATCCACGCCACGCATTCTAAGGCTTGGGGTGTAAGCATTACAATACATGCCTGTCCCTGTGCTCAGGATAATGAGCCCTCCATTCCACGGGCTGGTCCTCCCCTGAGCCCTGACCCGAAACCCATTTGATTTCCTTCCCCATTCCCTGTATGATAGGAGAAAAACGAAAGAGGGCTTGCTATGAGCGAAGACGTATCGATATTACAGACGGCGGAAGAGATCCGCGCACACATTTTAGACATTTATTCTAAAAACCATTTCATGAGTGACTATTTCCATATAAAGATCACGGACATCCATTGCGGCAGTGCGACCGTCAGCCTGAAGACGGATCCTTTGAAGCACAACAACCACAGAGGACGCCTGCACGGGGGCGTACTGGTAGCGCTCGCCGACTCGGTCACGGGCGTCACCTCGGCCACCGTCGGTGCCTCCGTCGTGACGGTCGCTATGACGATGAATTTCATCCGTACAGCAAAGCCGGGAGAGACGATCCGCGTCACAAGCCGCATCACGCACAATGGCCGCACTACGATCGTCATCGAAGCGGATATGTTCGATGAAGAGGATCACCTGATGGCCAATATCCTTGCGACAATGATGGTGGTGGATCATTTCCCGGAAATCCCGAGGGAATGGAAGGATAGTGACTAGTGACTGGTGACTAGGGACTAGTCCCTAGGACGTGCCGCTCCTTGATTGTGAATGAAAGCTCTACTCGAATGAGGAATTAGGAATGAAGGTGGCGTCTTCGCCGCGAATATATATGAGGCGATGCCTGAAGGCCGGAGGATAGAAGTCAGATGTCTAATGTCTGACGTCTGATATCTGATGTCTCCTAGTCTAATCCCTAGCCACTCATCCCTCATCCCTGCTTTCAAACTTATTTGCGGCGCGAAAATCAAAAGCGCCGTCTTTTTTATGAAATCTTCCCATGCAAAAAAGACGTAGAATCATGCATCCTACGTCTTTTTTGATTTTAGTTGATTTTGGGAAACGCTGATTAAATCACAGAATCAGTGTTTCCTTAGATTTTCGAGAGTGCCTGTTCGAGATCGGCGAGAAGGTCATCGATGTTTTCGATACCTACGGAGATGCGGACGGTGCCCGGGGTGATGCCCGCTGCCTGCTGGGCTTCCGGGGAAAGCTGCTGGTGGGTCGTGGAAGCCGGGTGAACGACAAGAGACTTGGAATCACCGACATTGGCCAGGTTAGAGAAGATCTCAAGATTGTCGATGAATTTTCTTGCTGCATCAAAGCCATCCTTGAGTTCGATGGAGAAGATGGAGCCTGCGCCCTTTGGCAGGTATTTCAGCTGCAGCTTGTGGTACGGGGAAGATTCGAGACCCGGATAGTTGACTTTAGCTACCTTCGGGTGCTTTTCGAGGAATTCTGCAACCCTGGTGGCATTGTAGACGTGGCGTTCTACGCGGAGAGACAGTGTTTCGAGACCCTGAATAAAGAACCAGGAGGAGATCGGGGAAATGCAGGCACCGGTATCACGGAGAACCTTCGCACGGATACGGGTCACGAAGCCTGCGCCCGGTACGTCAGTTGCAAAGTTGATGCCGTGATAGGAAGCATCCGGAGAAGCGAAGTGCGGGTATCTTTCCGGCTGGTTCCAGTTGAACTTGCCATTTTCTACGATCGCGCCGCCCAAAGTCGTACCGTGACCGCCGATGAATTTCGTGGTGGAGTGAACCACGATATCCAGACCATGTTCCAGCGGACGGAAGAGATAAGGCGTCGCGAAGGTATTATCAATGATGACCGGCAGGCCGTGGGCGTGAGCAATGTCGCGGATGGCATCGAAGTCCGGGATATTGATGGCCGGATTCCCCAGTGTTTCGATATAGACTGCCTTAGTCTTCTCTGTGATAGCTGCTTCGATCTCTTCCGGATGATCCGGATTTACGAAATGTGTGGTGATGCCGAGCTGCGGCAGGGTATCGGTGAAGAGCTCATAGGTTCCGCCGTACAGTGTAGAGGCAGAAACGATCTCATCTCCGGCACCGGCAATGTTCAGAATCGCATAGGTGACAGCAGCTGCCCCGGAAGCAACGGCGAGAGCCGCCGTGCCGCCTTCCAAAGCGGCCAGTCTCTTTTCGAGTACATCCTGGGTCGGATTCGTCAGGCGACTATAGATATAACCGGCATCCTTCAGGGCGAAGCGGTCTTCTGCCTGCTGTGCATCCTTGAATACATAGGAAGTGGTCTGGTAAATCGGAACCGCTCTGGCGCCGGTCACCGGATCCGGTACCTGGCCTGCGTGCTGCTGAAGAGTTTCGAAATGATAATGTTTTACGTCTGCCATGATAAATTCCTCCTGTAAAAAAAGGCTGTTGATAGCTCGCAGGAAAGCGTCTCTCTGGACTATCAATCACTATTTCTTCCTTCATAGTAAATGCGGCAATGCGTGGGCAATAAAAAAATCTCGTCCCTATCAAAGGGACGAGATCGTCATTCGTGTTACCACCCAATTTTATGTCCGGATCGCTCCAGAACACCTTATCAGGTACGCCGGCTGTTGCCTTGATACCCTATCTCTATAACGGGAGCTCCCGGGCTGCTTCATCATTCAGCATGCCAGGCTCAGAGGCCATCTTCCATGGATTCGTCTGTACTCGTTTTCACCTGCCCGAACTCTCTTTGCCAGCGTCCTTCATGTACTCTTCTCTTCACTGCCTTTATGAAGTTGAAGCTACTATACACCCTAAGCGAATTTGTGTCAAGAGTTTTTTATTCAAAATGGGAGAAAGGTATGAGGCTTGGATCGGGCTCTAAGGATCCAATGGAGCCCGCAGGTGGCAAAGGGAGGATATGTCTCCCATGGCAGCAGAAGGATGCCTTCTAAGCTCTGCATCCAGCATCAGCTTTCTTTGACAGCCTGAATAAACGCCGCTATCTTCTCCGGATCCTTCCCCTTCCTGTCTGTATACTCCACACCCGACGATACGTCGACGACGTCAGGATGGATGAGGGAGATCGCCCTTCCAACATTCGCTACCGTAAGGCCGCCCGCAAGAAACCATGGTTTCTTACGTTTCTTTTCCGCGAGCCTCTTCCAGTCGAAGGCCTTCCCACTGCCAGGCTCTGCCGCGTCAAAAAGATGAGCGCAGATGCGGGGATCCTCTTCTTCCTCCGCTTTGCCATTATACGCACGGATGATGGGGAGCCTGGTCACGGAAAGTACCTCTGCTCCAAGCACGCCGTGCACCTGCATATAGTCGAAGCCTGCCTTCTCGATCTCCTCAGCCTGTGCCGGCGAGGGAGACACCACGACCGCCACCTTTTGGATGCGCGGATCTGCCGCACGCATGATGGCCTTTGCCGTCTCAAGAGAAATGTTCCGTTTGCTCTTCTCGAAGAAAAGCACCATCCCCATATATGAGACATCAGGATAGGAAACAAATGCGGCCTCCTTCGGATCTGTGAAGCCACAGATTTTGATCTCAGTCATAGAACCCTCCTTTGGTGTCATCAGCCTTCCCCTCGGTTTGCAGACTATGATCGTTTCTGATCCACGACCGCCAGTCACTTACCTCGCCACGTCTGTCGTCACATTCACACGGATCGTCTCGAGCGACATGCCTGTCGTATGCTCGATCTCCCGCTGGATCCTGTCACGCATGGTATGGATCACCGATTTGATCTCCTGCGGCGTCCCCGGGCGGACGGAGACGTCAAGTGCCAGGATGAGGCCATTCATCTGACTCTCACTCTTCTCACTGCTGACGCCTGTGATCCTGACTTTCTTCATCCCCTTCACCGCATAACGGACAAGCGAAGCGATGACGCGGTCAGAGAAGGAGAGCTTGCCATAGTAACTGAAGACCGGACGCACGACAGAACGTTCATTCTGCTCGCTGAAACGCTTTGGCACTTCCTTTTTCCGATTTCTGAAAAATTTCAGCGGATCGACAAGGTACCCCTTGAAATACGGCTTCAGCTCCATCGTCGGAACGGGGATGACATGCTTCCCCTCCTTATGACGTGCTTCGCTCGCCTTCATCATTTCTTCAGGACGCGCCACATCCTCGATGCGGATATACTTTGAGGGCTCCGGCAGATCCAGCGCCTTCGTGATCGTCACGACCATACGATCCGACGTTCCCAAGATCAGAATGCGGTCCGGATGGATCTTCTGGAGCGTCTTCTTCACATCTTCTCTCTGCTCTTCATCCCAGAAAATTGCACGGCGCACCGCCTTCAAGCGGCTCTCTTCTCTCTTGGCAGATTTCCCTGCGACAATGCGGTTGTGATAGATCAGGATCCCGTCATCAATGATGCAGGAGCATTGATTCTCATAGGCGATCACCAGCGCACGGTCACTCTTACCTGTGCCTGGCGGTCCATAAAAAGCTACAACTTCCATAGTGCTCTCCTTTTCGTTTTTCTTTAGTATAAATGCTCAGGGGAAATTTGTCATGAGGAAAATGGGGAAAGGGTTAGTGGTTCAGGGTTCGGGGTTCGGAGTTCGGGGTTAGCCCACGGGACGGGATGCCTCTTGATTGCGTACGAAAACTCTGTTCGAATGAGAAATTAGAAATGGTGATGCGGCGCATAAAAATCAGAAGCGCCGCGGAGTTTCGATAGCGCTTCGTGCGCAACGTCATTTCGACCGTAGCCGAGGGTCTTTATTGCAAAACGCTCATCGCCTGATGTGAGGCAGCACCAGGACATCGTTTTCCCTCGGTGCATACACGATGATTCTCGCAGTGCAGTAAAGATCCCTCGGCTGCGCTCGGGGTGACGATATGGGGAAGGAATATCACCACAAGTTTGAACGCCGGGATGGGCGGCTAGTGACTAGGAATTAGTGACTAGGGATTAGGCTGGCGATACGAGAAAACCGCTAGTTTCAAACCTCCGCGGCGCTTAGATCCTTCGACTCAGTTCTCCTGCTTCAGATAAGCCATTTCCTAACACACGACGTTTTTCTCCGCTCAGGATGACGAAATGCGCCGCACCAACCCCTTTGAACCCGTAGAACCCGCGCCCCCTCTTTCATACGCAATCGAGGGTTAGCACGTTCCACGGGCTAACCCTGAACCCTGAACCTATAAACTATTTTTATAGACCGACATGCTACATGCCGGCCACGGAGTATTACTATGGCAATTCTACGTATCAACGGTCTGTCGAAATCCTTCGGCATCAAGACCGTCTTTGAAAATGTTTCCTTTGACATCCGAAGCGGGGAACGCATCGGTCTGGTCGGTGCGAATGGCGCGGGCAAGACGACGCTCCTGAAATGCATTCGCGGTGACGAGGAATACGATAAAGGCTCCGTCAAGGCGAGCGACGGTGCCATCATCGGCTATCTCCGTCAGGATTTCAATTACACCTCCCATACCATCCGCGAGGAAATGGAGGAGGCGTGGCGGGATGTCCTCTTTTATAAAGATCGCATCGAAGCGCTGACGAAAGAGCTCGAGCAGCACAAGGACGATGAAAAGCTCATTGAGCAGTATGGCAAGGCGGAAGAGCGATTTGAATTCTTAGGCGGTTATGATTATGAGTCGATGACGAAAAAGATCCTGACCGGGCTCGGCTTCACGCAGGAGGATTGGGACAGAGATATCCACGCCTTCTCCGGCGGGCAGAAGGTCCGTATCAACCTTGCCGCCGCCTTCGTGCGCCATCCGGATTTCCTTCTCCTAGACGAACCGACGAACCACCTCGACATGGGCATGCTCGAGTGGCTCGAAGACTACCTGCGCTCGTACAAAGGCGGGATCCTCATGATCTCCCATGACCGCTATTTCCTGGATGCAGCGGCGACGGGGATCATCGATCTGGAGAACCATCATATCCGAAGCTTCCGCGGAGGCTACTCGCGCTATCTGGAGACAAAGACGAACCAGGACAAAGCCTACCAGAAGGCTTACGACAAGCAGCAGGAGCACATCAAGGAAACGGAAGAGTATATCCGACGCTACAAGGCAGGCATCAAGGCGAAGCAGGCGCGCGGCCGCCAGTCACAGCTGAACCGCCTCGAGCGTCTTGATAAGCCTGTCCATCAGGCGACGCTCCGTTTCCACTTTGATCCGCCGCAGGAATGTGCGGAGAAGGTACTCGACATCGTGCGTGCGAAAGCCTCCTACAAGGATCATCTGATCTTTGAGGATCTGAACCTTCACATCAAAAAAGGGGAAGTACTCGGCCTCATCGGCCCGAATGGTGCGGGCAAGACCACGCTTCTGAAGCTCATCACGGGAGAAAAGACGGCAGACAGCGGCATCATCCAGCTCGGCAATAATGTGAAGATGGGCTACTACTCGCAGGAGCAGGAACGACTCCACCCCGAGCTTTCCGTCCTTGACGAAGTGCGCGACACCTTCAATTTCGGGGAGAAGGAAGCCAGAAATATCCTCGGTATGTTCCTGTTCCGCGGCGATGACGTATTCAAGCAGGTCGCCATGCTCTCCGGCGGAGAGAAGGCACGTCTCTCGCTCCTGTGCCTCTTTCTCGAGAAACCGAATTTCCTCATCCTCGACGAACCGACGAACCATCTCGACATCCCCACGAGGGAGATCATGGAGCAGGCCATCCAGGCCTTCGGCGGCACCTCACTTGTCGTCTCGCATGACCGCTATTTCTTAGACAAGATCACGACCCGCATCGTAGAAATGGAACATGGCAAGCTCACCGAGTACCTCGGGAACTACAGCTACTATAAAGAGAAAAAGCTCGACCTCGAAGCCTTTGAAAAAGACCGCAGCGGGGAAGAACCTGTAGAAGAAGAACCAGCGGAAGAGAAGACTGCGCCTGAGAAGGAACACCAGAAGAAGCAGGAAGTCTCGGCCGTAGAAAGGGAAAAGCTCAGCCATGTGGAAATGGAGATCGGCCGCCTCGAAGCGACGGTCAAGATGTACACCGCGCAGATGAGCATGGATCCGGACAACTATGCAGACCTCGCCGCCGAGTACGACGAAGCACAGAAAAAGCTCGAAGCTCTCTATGAGAAATGGGACGAGCTCGCCGCAAAGATGGAATAGGAACCCTCGATGAGGGGCGCCTTTTCGAAAAATACCGATGGCATCCGCCTCTTCGATCTCTGCTTTTTCCTCTGGCATGAACTGTCCGCTCGGGAGAACGGTGTAGTGAGGAAATGATATCCCCATATCGTCATCCTGACTGAAATAAAGTGCGCTTTTCGTCAGCCATGACACCGTTGATGGGATGAAAACGGGCCATAGAAAACAACGTATCGGAGAGCGTGCATACGGTGCTTCAGGCGAATGGTTCAGCCTTCACGAAAAAATTATTTTCCCACTCTTGCGTATACGTGGTATAATAAATTGTTTTTTAGGGGTAGCTCTTATTTCTAATTATTCTGCCTTATTTTGCATTATTATAATAACAGAAAATGCCGATAAACGCATGGAATTTCTTGATTTTTACTATTACTGTGATTTATTAGATATTATATTAGAGTATTCTAAATAAACACCATAATTGGGGTAAAAATTGGGGTAAAAAAAGCCCGCCGGAATGGTCTACATTCTTGGCGGGTTTTTCTATATGACGCTATGGATATATCCTTTTGTTTTCTCGATGGGGAACTCAATAATGTTCATGGCGTCTATTTTGTCCTGTTCGTTGATATGCGCGTACAAGTCCATTGTGATAGCCATGTTTGCATGTCCCATAATTTCCTTTAAGGTGTTTGGTGGTACGCCATGACGGGCGGCGCGGCTGGCGAATGTAGCACGGAAGGAATGAGAGGAAAAATGGGCGATGTGTATACCCTCTCTTTGCATGGCCTTCAATGTCCTATCAATTACTGTGTTTATGGTATCGGGGTAGCTAAACCCGCCCGCTGAATTAGGGAATACAAAATCAGACAAATCAAAATATTCATGGGTGTTTCTGTATAGATCGCGTTGCTCATTGATGATTTCTCTAATTGTGTTGTTAATAGGGATAATGCGCCGGGACGTTTTAGTTTTAGGTGAGTTTCCTACTCTATTACCGCGCTCCGTCCTTGTGATAGTTTTGTCTATGTGAATCGTTCCGCCCTGTATGTCTTTCCATTGAAGGGCTAAACATTCGCCCGCCCGGACGCCTGTATTCAACATAAATCGCATGGCGTTGTAATAAAGGCTATGGGCGGCATATCGAAAAAACAAGTCGATTTCTTTATCCGTCAATTCTCTGTGAATGGTTTCCCGCGCGGGGACTTTTGTATTTTGCGTATTTTTAAATCGGCTGATCCCTTGCACTATATTTCTTGCGATGATTTCATTATCTGTTGCATACTTGAACAATCTAAACAGAATATCCCGGCATGTGTTCGCCCGGCCGTCGCCGCTGCTACTCATGACTTTACGCAAAAATTGGATAATTTGCCGCCGTTCCAGCTCTGCTACTTTGCATTTCCCTAGTGCGGGGGAAATATGGACGTTAAAAGCAGAACTATAGACATACATTGATGATGATTTTCTAACGCTGCTCTTCTCCTCTTTCCACTCTTGAAAAAGCTCATCAACGGTTATTTTCTTATTCGTCGTGTATAGCCCTTTCTTGATCTCTTCTTTTTTTGTCGCCGCTCGTGTTGAAAGCTCCTCTATCGTTTCGCCTGTAACTGTATAACGTTCCCCATTCACGGTAAATCTCATTTCATAATTTTTGAACTTTCCGTTTTTGTCGAAACGTTTCCGCACCCCCGCCGGAAGTCTGCCACGCCTACCCATGACTTACACCTCTCTTTCTTCACTCCTGGTGTTCATTGACAAGTGGCGGCGCAATTCCTTGACACGTCCAATGATTTTGATAGGAAGTTTTTGTATTTCTTCCTCTGTGTAATGTTTGACCGGGCAAATATCATTATCATAGCCGCCTACAGTGATCCCGTCCTCGCACATGGTAACCACTCTACACATGATTTCATTACCAATCAGAAGAAAATGGGGTGTTCCGTCCTTAATTGTGCTGCCTTCGATTACTATAAGTGTATCGCCCTTTTCAAAGATGGGGCGCATAGTCTCATCTTCCATACTAAGGAAAAATTCTTTTTGTTCTTCTTTCATCTGCTTTATGCTCCTTCCTGATCCATCGCGGGTGGTCAATATGTCCCATCAAAGGTTTCTAAATTCCATAAGATGTTTAAGCCCTTCCCGAAAGCTGATTTCATTACTCTTGGTTGATTGCTTTTTCTTGTTCGCTGGTTTCACTTTCTCGTATTCCATGCCCGCATACCATACGGCCGTAGTATCTAAAATTCCATATCCTTCTTCAATCAATCTTGCCGCGCGTTCTCTTGTGGCGATGATCCCGGCAAAAACGCCCTTTTCATAGTCAGTGAGTGGACGCCCTTCAACGATTCCTGCGCGGGTGATCGTATCTTGATAAATCTTTCTATAGTGCGCTCTTCTGTCCATCATTCTGCCCTTCCTTTCGTGGTTATTCATCGTAAAACTGTTTCACTCCGTCCCGGTACACCGTATTTTCTTTATAATCTCCGTGCTTGGTGGCTAGGTGTCCATTGTAATAGCCGCAAAGGAAAACGGTTTCCAGCATTTCCATAATGGCGTCCCTGCCTAGCTGGTTGCTTTCCAGCGTATCCGCCATGTCGCTTTTTCCGTCACTTTCTAGGAAATCGAACACTGAAAGCACATTTCCGGCCATTTTTGCCTTGATCTCTTCCATAGTTCCTAGCATATAATCACGCTCCTTTCTATAATCGCGTTTCCACGCTTTCTTCTCTGATGATATACAGGAATGGCGGGATGGTCTATCACACTTGGTGCTAAAAAGGGCAATTTCCTGCCCGATTTCTGCGCCATATTTTTACCTTTTAGGTGCGTTTTTTCCGTGATCCTCAAAATTGACCCACGTCCTTTTTATCACATAATTAGCACCTGGTGATAATTGCGTAAACCTATAAAATTTTTCTTTGGTGGTTTGCAAGTCCGTTTATTGCATATATGTTTATATATTGTGAGAAATACATAATACGAAACCTATTTTTAAAAATCACAAAAAAGAGGGGACGGGCGGGGTGGCCGACCATTAGCGCATACCCCTATGGGGTAGTACCTTGATACTTGGCATGGGTGCACCCCTCGCCCCTGTGCCCAGCGTCCACGTCCCGGCATGGGGGAAGTGGTAGCCGTGCCATGCATGGGGATAGCCCTTTGAATAGCGGGAATAATGGATAGAGAATAGCGCGCCGCCCATCGGTTCAGCTTATCCGGCCGCTGGTCTTGCCCCTGTCCGTGTGCCCGCTGGTGATCCCTGCCGGAATGGAATAAGAGAAAAGGGAATGGGTGAACCTTCTCGCCATGCCGTGCCTGTTGCTGGTGTGGCGGTGTGATCCTTTGGTGTGTGTGTTCCTTCCTTCCCTGTGCTATAATGTTTATGGCATGATATTCTAGCCCCCAGCCGGATATTCAGCCACGAAAGACCGCCGCTAATAAGTGACGGCCTTTTAGTTTGCCTGAAAACGCGCATAGCGTCCATTTTGACGTCTTCCCGCCCTGTGAGAGTATCATTTATCATTTGGCGTGTGCCTTTTGAAAAATACCCCCTAAAACTATAGGTTTCTCGCCCATAACTATACGCCTGTACTTTCATGCTTACTCATCATCTTGCCCCGCTGGTTCTTCTCGTGTGCTTTCCCGCAGCGGTGTTTTTGTCCCCATACGAAATTCCCATAGCGGGCAATTCGTATTGGCGCATTTTTTCACCTCATAGGATTGATACCCCATACAATCAATGCAATGGTAGTGGATGGCTTTCGCTCGTGTCATTTTACCATTTCTTCTATCTCTGTCTATCTTTCTTTGAAGTATGTCCTTTGGTCTTTCGTTCATGGTTGATGTCTCCTCTCTGTGTCATGGGAAGGGCGGGCGGTGTCTTTCTTGCTCTAGAGGGGCAATAACGTTGCACCTCTAGGGGGCAATTTCTTGCCCGTCTAGGATATGCCCGCCGGATATTCCTTTTTGTCTTTCTTGTCATCCAGTACATAAGGGGTAGCCCTTTGGCATGGCGTGAAGGTGTGCCGCCTGTTGGTTTCCTTTATCCCTGCGCCCGCTGGTGATCTCCGCCGGAATGGGACGGAACAGAAAAAGGACAGGAAGCACGTATTCCTCTCTTACAGGAAGCACTACTTCCTCTCCTACAGGAAGCACTACTTCCGCTCCTTATAGGGTAAAGAGAATACATAGAGAAAAAAGGAAATCATGCTCCGCCTGTTGTTCCAGCTCCGCCGGATACAGTTTTTATCAAGTCGCCTTTATGCATGGCGGCTTTTTCTTTGCTAGAAAAGCTCTATAACGTCCCTTTGGGGATGTCACTGGTGATGGGGGTATGGTTTATCATGGGGCGCGTGCCATTTGAAAAACAGTTTCCTTGATTTGCTGGCCTGTTATGAAATAATAAAAATCATTCCTGTATGCCTGTTGTCTTTGATTGTTGCTTTCCATTGTGATCCTGTTCTGCTCTTCTTCCTGTAAAATGACCTTTTAGAACCTCGAATACATGGTATATATATATCTATCGCCCATTTCGCGTGAAGAAATCAATTTTTCGCTAAATTGGCAAGATTGCCGATAAAATCGGGGCATATCGCGAATTTTACTTCGCTCAAAATGGGTGGAGTGATTGATCCATTTTTTGATATTTGGGGCGTTTTTATCACCCATTTCGCGTGGAGAAACGCCCCAAAATGGGTGAAGTGAAAAAAACTCGCTATGTCTTTGCGTGGTCTCTAGGGCGGCTTTTCACTCCCAGTGATTTCCACTTGCGTGATGTTCTTCCATTTATCAGACATTCGGTAAACTGCTTTGAGATCCTTTCTGCCTGTTTTGCCCTGTACAATGCAAACTATAAAGCCGTATTTCACCAACTCCTTGATCGCTCTGCGTAGTGCGGTATCACCCTTGAAAATGCCGCTAGCAATGACTTTCGCACTATTCAGAAAGAAATCGCCGTCTTGGATGTTGTAGGGACCGTCTGGCCATTTGTCGCGGGGGTATAGCTCTTTACTGGCTTTTTCTATCTTTCGATTCTCTGCGTCATACGTCCACTCCATGCATTCAAAATAAAGCCGTATAGCATTTTTCCCTAAAGACATCCACGCGGGCGATTTTCTCATAGAACGGGGAATTCTTACAAACCTTTCGTGCGGGTGGCGTGCTAGCCATGCGGGGAATTGGCTTTTTTGAGATTTTCTATTGCTCATTCCATGTTTTCACCGCCCTTATCTCTGTACTCTTTCAATGCCCGCCGGAATGGTTTCAAAGCTAACGCCCGCATTTTAATCCCGTGCTCTAATTTGTTCGCTTGGTGAATGATTTCATCCATCGTAGCCGGGATATAATACCCGCCGTCCCCTGTACTCTTTCCGCAAATCAACGCCCCATTTTTCCTTTCGTCTCCTACTCTGCTAACGATGGCACGTTTCGTGATGTTCAATTCCCTTGTAATGTCTCTTGTGGGGATGGCGTGATCTTCACCAATAGCCCCCTTTTCTGTCAGATATTCAGCAATCATGATTCATGTCTCCTTTCTTCTTCCCATCACGGGTGTAGTCCTCGTGCGTGCTGATGGCCTTATCAATGACGCACTTATCAAAAAGCAGCCGCCCGCCTATTCTCATGGCAGCCCCGATGCCTTTTGCCCATTCAACCCCTCGACTTTGCCCCATGCCGATATAGGCGCATAATTCCCTTCTATTCAGAAGTCTTTTTCCGGTGATATTGTTTTCGCTCATGTGGTTTACTCCTTCCATGATTAAATCGGTGCATAACACGTTAGCACCTGTTGTTTCGTGCTATAATCATGGTAGCTAAAACGATATAAAGTAAAAAGCCCTTCCTAAAACTAGGGAAGGGTGGGCGGTTATGCTGGTAAGTTTTCCCCATCTTGTTAAGGGAAAGTGGTAAGTTTTCGGCCGGGGGCGTTGAAAAATGGTGCTAGATGACGAAAAGAAAAAGGAAATAGGGAAAAGAATACAGAAAACTAGAAAAGAACTAGGCTTTAAGAACGGCCATGCATTTTATGATTTTGTCTTTGGCGATGGGGAAATAAAAACCGATAATAAAAAAGATAGCGTGATCTCTGAATGGGAAAACGGTAAAAAATATATCGATTTAGATCACTTAATGCTTGCTGCTGATAAATTGGGGGTAAGTCTTGATTATTTGGTATATGGGAAAGGGGAAGAAGAACACGCCCCCACGCTCCGCGAAATCTGTGAGAATGTGGCAAGATTTTTCTTTCTCGCTAAAGCGGAAATAGTTGAAAATGGCGACTGCATAGAAATGAAATTTTATAAAAGGAAAATAGCTGATTATGCTTATTGCTTTGCTGGTTTTTGCTCGGAAGAGTGGGAAAAGGATTTAGGGAAAGATGAAGATTATTTGAGTATGGATATTCGTAAATTTTGCAAAGATCTAGGCGTGGTTAGGGCTATAGATAATAGGGAATTAGCAGAAGTTATCCCCCGAAAAAAAGAAAAACTTCCTCAATATAATGTGAATGCAGCTCGTTGCGGCCGGGAAATATCTAAAGATAAATGGATAAACGAACAATTATCCAATCAACTTTTGAACAATCGTTGGCATGTTTGTCCTTTATCCGATTCGCCATATACCGAAAACGCCATGCAATATCTGAAAATTTGTCTCGAAAAGATTCCGCAATATCCACCAAAAGAAATATTCCGTAGATGTCTCGAAGACGCTAATGCAGCGGTTATTGAGATGGTAGCTGATAAAAATGCCGAAATGAAGGCCGTCTTTGACATTATCAAAAATAGCCAGTCGGACAAAGACAAAAATACTCTTATTCAGAGATCATATCAAATAGACAAAGAGCTATCAAAATAGCCAGCCGGGCAAAGACTAAAAAAGCCCCGCTTTCTATTTTCCACCTAAAATTGGGGTAAAAATTGGGGTAAAAATTGGGGTAAAAATGAAAAATTCAAAAAATATACCTCGAAATGTCCCGATTCTATCGACAATTCACCTAAATAGAGGTATAATAAATTGTATTTCCGAATATATGATAACTTGACGGCTTCACCATAGCGTGAAGTCATCATCAAAAAAGTGCGCCTAGGCGCAATAGGTTGCCCGAGGGGGAAAAGGAAAGAAATGAAAAGAGAAGATATCCGCAACATTGCCATTATCGCTCACGTCGACCATGGTAAGACGACTCTGGTCGATGCCATGCTGAAGCAGAGCCACATTTTCAGAGATAACCAGAAGGTCGCAGAACGCGTCATGGACTCGAATCCACTGGAACGTGAACGCGGCATCACGATCCTGGCGAAAAATACCTCTGTCATGCATGACGGTGTGAAGATCAATATCGTCGACACCCCAGGGCATGCGGACTTCGGTGGCGAAGTCGAACGTATCCTGAACATGGTCGATGGCGTACTGCTCCTCGTCGATGCTCATGAAGGCCCGATGCCGCAGACGAAGTACGTCCTGAGAAAAGCGCTGGAACACAAGCTGAAGCCGATCGTCGTCATCAATAAGATCGACCGTCCGGATCAGCGTATTTCCGATGTCGAAGGCGAGATCCTCGAGCTCTTCATGGAACTCGATGCGGACGATGACCAGCTCGATTTCCCGCTGCTCTATGCATCGGCTAGAAGCGGCATCGCCAAGCTCCACATGAATGATGAAGGCAAGAACCTTGACCCGCTCTTTGATGCGATCCTGAAATATATCCCCTGCCCGGAAGGCGATCCGGATGCCGGTCTGCAGGTCATGGTCACCACGCTCGAAGCAGATGACTACCTCGGCAAGGTCGCTATCGGCCGTGTGACCCGTGGTACCGCAAAGCAGGGGATGCCTGTCGCTATCACCGATGGCGAAAAGATCAGAAGCGACCATATCGGTCAGCTCTTCCACTGGCAGGGCATGAAACGTACGCCTGTCGATGAAGCGAAGGTCGGCGACATCATCGCTATGGCCGGCTTCAAAGATATCAATATCGGTGAAACGGTCGCTGATGCGACGAACCCGGAAGCACTGCCGGCGATCCACATCGACGAACCGACCCTGTCCATGGTATTCCATGTCAATAAGAGCCCATTTGCCGGCCGTGAAGGTGACTTCGTCACTTCCCGCCATATCCGTGCCCGTCTCTACAAGGAAATCGAAACGAACGTGGCTCTTCGTGTAGAAGACACGGAAACATCTGATGCATTCAAGGTTTCCGGCCGCGGCGAGCTCCACCTCTCCGTCCTGATCGAGACCATGCGCCGTGAAGGCTTCGAACTCGAAGTCTCCAAGCCGCAGGTCATTTTCAAGGAGATTAACGGACAGAAGTGCGAACCGCTCGAACGTCTGACCATCGAAGTACCGCAGGAATTCATGGGCGCTGTCATGGAAGGTCTTGGACCGAGAAAAGCAGAAATGATCTCCATGGAAGAACTCGCAGGCTACATGAAGATGGAATTCTCCATCCCGGCCCGCGGCCTCATCGGCTTCCGTAATGAACTCCTGACCACCACCCGCGGCACAGGTATCCTCTACCATGTCTTCCAGGGCTATGCGCCATACAAGGGTGATATCCCGGGCAGAACCAGAGGCTCCCTCGTGGCTTTCGAATCCGGCACCACCACCGCATACGGCCTGAACTCTGTCCTCGACCGTGGCGAGCTTTTCCTTGAACCGGGCGTCGAAGTCTATGAAGGCATGATCATCGGTGAAAATACCCGTGATCAGGATATGGATGTCAACCCATGCAAAAAGAAACATCTGACCAACACCCGTGCCTCCGGCTCTGATGATGCCATCAAGCTGCCGCCATGCCGCAAGTTCACGCTGGAAGGGGCGCTCGAATGGATCAATGATGATGAACTCGTCGAAGTCACTCCGGAAAGCATCCGCATGAGAAAGATGGTTCTTTCCCGTCAGGCTAGATATAAGAGTGCCAATGTAAAGAAAAGCCAGCAGTAATCGCTGAATAAAAAAACGAACCCGCAGGGGTTCGTTTTTTTATTTGGAGAAGAAGGAGGAAAATGAGGAATGAAGAATGGTGGTGCGGCGCATCATACAATGAAAGCGCTGCGGATTATTGAAATCACGTAAAATGCGTCGCCCCTTGGAGAAGGGGCAGGCCGAAGGCCAGGGATAGACTGCCTCGAAGAGGCAGATTTCTGCAGAACGGCCAGTAGGCCTCTTGAGGATCACTGAAAAACGATTCACGCAGATGGGACGCTGACAGCTACGTAGAGTTGTGCCCTGTGGGGCACTCTATCCGGCGCCTTTGGCGCGACCCCTCTCCAGGGGCTGCTCAGCTTGCGAGGATTTCTTTCCTTCGAAATTTGAAAGCAGGGAGGAGTGGCTAGGGATTGGGGATTAGGAGTGACTGGTGACTGGGATTCTCCGGCATCGTCATCCCGAGCGTAGCCGAGGGATCTCTACTGCCCTGCGGGAATCAGCGTGTATGCGCCGAGGAAAAACGTTGTCTTGGTGCTGTCTCACATCAGGCAATGAGCGTTCTGCCATAGAGATTTCTCGGCTACGCTCGAAATGACGACGGCGCGAAGCGCTATCTAAAACTCTGCGGCGCTTCTATATTTTTATGCGCCGCACCTTCCACGCTGAACCTGTAGAACATGTTGAATCAGTGAAACCTAACGCCAGTGGGTTGCTTGGGGATAGCCGAAAAACGATTCACGCAGATGGGACGCTGACAGCTACGTAGAGTTGGAGCGACCCCTCTCCAGGGGTCTGCTCAGCTCGCGAGAATTTCCTAGTCCCTAGCTACCAGTCCCTAGTCACTAGTTTTTTCCATTCATGACCATCACGTCTCCCGCTTCGAGTACGGTATCTCCTTTCGGGATGATGACTTCTCCTTGTCTTAGGATGAGGACGACAAGATGACCGTGGGGGAGGCGGAGAGAGGAGAGGCTCTTCTGGTAATAGCGGCTTTTCTTCGTGACATGGATCTCCGAGAGGGCAAGGCCTGTGACAGGAGCGACGCTCAAAGCGGAAAGAACGAGCGTATCTCCGGCGGAGAGCTTCGTATTGCCATTCGGGATGATTTTCTCGGTGCCGCGGGAAAGAAGGATGGCGAGCGTCTCAGGAGGAAATGCGATCTCCGAGAGTGCCTGCCCGCACCACGCATGCCCCGCGGGTAGGGTGAACTGGATGAATTGTACCGGCATCTCTTCCGTGTAGTCCGTGAAGGATTTCATGACATCGCTCTCATGATCGATCATAGAGAGCTTCTTCGCTGCGAGAGGCAGAAGCGCGCCCTGAAAGAGGATGGAAAGAAGAACGATGAAGAAGGTGACATGGAAGACGATGTCATTCACCGGCGCCTGTGTATAAGCGACGATGGCAAAGACGATGGCAGAGGCGCCGCGAAGGCCTGCGAAGGAGATCAGAGCGCTTGCGGCAGCGGGCGTTTTGAAAGGGGCAAGGAGGACGAAGACGCCGAGGGGCCGTGCCACGAAGGTCAGGAAGAGCGCGATGAGGAAGGCAGGCCATGCGATCTCAGGGAGCTTTGATGGCGTGGAGAGAAGCCCCAGCAGGAAGAAGATCATCATGGAGAGGAGATTCGTTGCGCCATTGAAGAAATGAACGATCGAGCGCTTTCCGGGAAAATCGCTGTTTCCTAAAATGATGCCGGCAATATAGGCGGAGAGGTAGCCATTTCCATCCAGCATTGCCGGAGCGGCATAGGCGAAGATGGCGATGGCGGTCAAGAGTACCATATCGAAGCCGCCTGCGAGGTAGGCTGTCTTTTTCAGCGCCCACTTCGAGATGGCTGCGATGCCGAAGCCAAAAGCAAGGCCGAAAATGATCTGGGCTGCGAGAAGCGTGAGTGTCCCCCAAAGGTCTGCGGAACCATGCATGAGAGAAATGCAGATGATCGTCATCATGTAAGCGGCGGGATCGTTGCTGCCGCTCTCTACTTCAAGGAGGGAGGCGGTGTGATACTTGAGATTCAGCCTTTTCGCGCGGAGAATGGAGAAGACGGATGCGGCATCCGTCGAGGCGATGACTGACCCCATGAGGAAGCTCAGGAGCCATGGCTCGCCGAGGATAAAGTGGATGAATCCGCCTGTCAAAAGGGCTGTCACGACGACGCCCGCACTCGAAAGCACGATCGCAGGGGCAGCGACAGGCTTTGCCATGGACCAGTTCGTCCCGAAGCCTCCGTAGAACATGATGAAGATGAGTGCGGTCGAGCAGATCTCTTCGGCAAAGTTGTAGTTTTCAAAAGCAATATTGACGGGACCATCTGAGCCGAAAAACATGCCGAGCAGGATAAAGGCAAGAAGCACGGGGATGCCGAGCTTGTCCGAGACACGGTTCAAAAACACACAGGCAAAGATCACAATGGCCGTCAAGAGCAGGAATGAAGTCATAGGCGGTCTCCTTTTACAAAAAGTAGGAAATCAGTTTTCTTTATTGTATCGGAAAGGAAGAGAAAGAACAATGGTGAAAGCTGTTCCATGCGTATCGTCATTTCGAGCGAAGTCGAGAAATCCTCCTTGCAGACCGATAAAGGACGCGCGAAAGTAGAAAGAGGCAGCATAGAGGCGTTGTTTTCTCGGCATGACGACACGGGGAAAACCGTATTTCAACAAACGCGCGGCCAACCCCGCCTCGCTGCGCTCGACTGCCCCTTCCAAAGGAAGGGGCGAGAGTAGGAGAAGCTGTTCCATGCGTATCGTCATTTCGAGCGAAGTCGAGAAATCCTCCTTGCAGACCGATAAAGGACGCGCGAAAGTAGAAAGAGGCAGCACACAGGTGTTGTTTTCTTGGGATGACGACACGGGGGAAACCGTATTTCAACAAGCGCGCGACCAACCCCGTCTCGCTGCGCTCGACTGCTCCTTCCAAAGGGAGGTGGAAGAATGGTGAATGACGTTCCATACCCCCTGGCCCCTAGTCACAAGTCCCTAGTCACCAGTCACCATTCACTCCCTAATCCCTAAATTTTCCCCTTTGCGCTATAATATAGACAGGTGTAAAAACAAAGGAGGAATCATCATGAAAGCTGATTGTGCAAACTGCCCGCACCATGCCTGCTATACCCGCGGAGCGAATTGTACGGGTGTGAAAGAAGATGAAATCCGTAAGGCTTATACCGAAGAAGAACGGAAAATCATGGAGGCGGCGGCCTATGTCGAAGGGACATACTACAGTGACATCTGCCGCTTGCAGGAAACGGCTGAATTTGCCAAGAAGATGGGCTACAAGAAGCTCGGACTGGCCTTCTGTATCGGTCTTCACGAAGAAGCCCGGTATATCGTGAAATACTTCCGCCAGCAGGGCTTCGAGGTGTACTCTCTCTGCTGCAAGAACTGCTCCTTTGCGAAGAAAAACTTCGGCTTGAAGCAGGTGCATCCGGAAGCGGATCATGAAGCGATGTGCAATCCGAAGTATCAGGCCAAGTTTCTGGCTGAAAAAGGCGTGGATCTCAATATCATCTGCGGCCTTTGCGTGGGACATGACACGATCTTCACATCGAATGCGGTAGGACCTGTCACCTCTCTTGTCGTGAAAGACAGACTCCTCGCGCACAATCCTCTGGGGGCGATCTACTCGAGATACTGGAGAAAGAAGCTGCATATCCAGGATGAGGATGAAATATAATTGGGAGGTTCAGGGTTCAGGGTTAGCCCCGTGGGCGTGTTGCCCCTTGATGGAGAATGAAATCTTTGCTCGAATTAGGAATGAAGGATCTAAGCGTCGCGGAGTTTTAGAATATACGTTATTCACGTAAGATGAGAAACCTGTGAACCTTTTGAACCTTCAGAACCCGTTTAACCTATGAATCTTCATACATAGGGAATAAGAATAGCCTGCTTTCAAACTTGAAGTATGTAGAGCGATGCACTTACTTCGATTGCTCCCTCCTTCCTCTGAAAGGAGGTGGCGCGTAGCGCCGGAGGTTGGCTTCGCTCTTTTTTTCCTTCGGCCAACCCCCTGCCCTTCGGGCATCCCCCTTCCAAGGGAAGGGGGTGGATGGGCTACTCATCCCGCTTCTCCCGCCTTCCTCTGGAAGGAGGTGGCGCGCAGCGCCGGAGGTTGGCTAAGCTTTTAGGAAAGTACTGCTAAAATAAAACGCTGCGATTCAATCAGCACTTCCCGTGCTTTGCGCGACCAACCCCTTGCCCTTCGGGCGTTCCCCTTCCAAGGGAAGGGGATAGAAGAAGTGTAACAACGCTCATCGTAAGGAAGCGCCGCGGAGTATAGATGGCGGCAATGTCACTTTCGGGCATCGTCTCATATACACTCGCGGCGAAGCCGTCACCACAAGTTTGAAAGCAGGGATGAGCGGCTAGGGATTAGGAGTGACTGGTGGCTAGGGATTAGAAGCAAGCGGTAGTTGAAACAGCGCAATTAGCAAGCTGACCGTTCTGCAGGAGAGATCTCTCGACTTCGCTCGAGATGACGATACGCGCGAAGCGCTATCAAAATTCTGCGGCGCTTCATTATTTTTCGC
>DLZS01000124.1:29379-36369 GCA_003447275.1 Dialister sp. | reverse complement strand
CTCCTAATCCCTAATCCCTGGCCACTCATTGAAATACAAGAGTAAAATCGAATAAAGATTGAATCGGGAAGTGATTTCGCGCCGGTCTATACGTGAAGGAGGTTTTACCTCAAAGGTTATGAAAACGAAAAAAGGCAAGACAAAGATCAAATTCAAAAAAATCCTGCTCTTCCTGCTGATCCTCATCCTGGCGGCCTTTCTGCTCATCTTCGGGGCAGAAAAAGTGATGCATCTAGCGTCACGGGGGGCGGATGCCGAGCAGGGGAAGCCCACCTACTATCTTTTCATTGGAGAGGATGAAAAGGCAGGAGGAGAAGCCGATGCCATGCTGCTTTTGGCGGACAATGATAAGAAAAAAGAAATGACATTCATCTCTATCCCGCCGAATACAAAGGTCATCCGTCAGGAAAAGACGAATCTTCTTCTGAAGGATACGTTCAAAGAAGGCGGTGCAGAGGAGACAAAGTCAGCGGTGGAGAATCTGCTCCACATCCGCATCGACAAGTATGCAGTCGTGAACTACGCCGATTTTCGGGAGAATGTGTCGAAAGCGGGTCCCATTTCTCTCTATGTAGAAAAATATATGGAGCATCTCGATCAGGATGGGTCCTTCGATATTGGGCTGAATCAGGGCTACCAGTCCATGGACAGCGAGCAGGCACTCGGCTATGTCCGCTACGTGGATAAGGAGGATGGAGAAATCGGCCGTATCCAGCGACAGGAACGATTCCTCAAGATCCTTCTCTCGCATCTCCAGAGCCGCATGGCACTGCGGAACTTTCTGACCGTCCGCTACGGTTTCTCTGCTATCGAGAGCGATATCACGCCATCGGACGCGGCCTCGCTCGCGTATCGACTGACAGGGTATCCGCCGGAAGGATGCAAATTTATCATTTTCCCCGGTGAAATGCAGACCATCGGAAAGGTTAAGACATGGGTGGTGAATCCCGTGGAAGCCCAGAAAGTCCTCTCGCTCACGATGGAATCATAGGCATGAAGAGGCACGAATCCCAGCTTTCCAATCGTCATCCCGAGCGCAGCCCTCGATCTCCCTTGAGCAGCGTTAGGCCCTGGTACGGAAACCACGCATAGGTGCTGCGTTTCTACTTCCAAGCACATGTCGCTTATCAGTCTGCAAGGAAGATTTCTCGACTTCGCTCGAAATGACATGCCAAAACAGTCACCATTCACTCGGGGCTCCTAATCCTCAGTCACTAGTCACTAGTCACCAGCCACTTATATTAAAAAAGGAGTATACATATGGAAACCAATCTTCAGACCATTTGCGAAGCATTATCGAACAAGAAGAGCGTACTGATCAAAGTCCTGAATGTCCGCGACCTCACTTCGATCGCAGACTATTTCGTCCTCTGCTCGACCAGAAACCAGAAGCAGTCGCAAGCAGCGGCGGATGAAGTGGAAGAAAAGATGGCAGAACTCGGCGTGAAAGCCACCCGCAAGGAAGGCTACCGCGAAGGGGACTGGATCCTTCTCGACTTCGGCGATGTGATTGTTCACATTTTCACCGATGAAGAAAGACGCCATTATGATTTCGATACCCTCTGGAAAGAAGCCCCGACGGAAGAATACCACGACGAGGGAGAAACGGAGAAATAAATGGAAGAGCCTAAGATTCCTGCCAGACAGGAAAGCATCTATAAGGAAAACTCCATCGCTGAGCTTCCGGTCGTCCGTGTCTCCGGCTTTGGCGCCTTTCTGGATGGAGGCACGGGAAATTCGAAGGATGACATCCTCCTGCACAAAGGGCAGCAGACCCACGAGGTGAAGGAAGGGGAGAGGGTCAAGGTCTTTCTTTACCACGACCCGCATCACCGTCTGACGGCCAGTATGCGCCTTCCGCAGATCGCCATCGGCAGCATCGGCTATGCGCCGGTACTTTTGACGACCCGTTTCGGTGCATTCGTCGATGTAGGGACGGAGCGAGGCATCTTCCTGCCTTTCTCTCAGATGATAGAGAATGTCACAGAAGGACAGCAGATCTGGGTCAAGCTCTACGAAGACAAGACCGGCCGTCTCGCTGTCACCATGCATGTCGATGAAGAAATGCGCGCCATCGCCCTGCCTTTCCAAGAGGCAAAGCTCGGAGATACAGTGACTGGCACTGTGTATAACGAAACCGGGGAAGGCCTTTTCCTTGTGACAAGAGACCGTCATCTCGCTTTCATCCACAAGACAGAGCTTGCGAAATCCGTGCGCCTTGGGGAAGAAGTGACGGGACGGATTTCCTATATCCGCAGCGACGGCCGTGTGAATCTGGCGCTTCGCCCGCAGAAGGAAAAAGCGATGGAAGGGGATATGGCTCTTCTCATCGCCTGCATGGAGCGCCATGGCGGGCTCCTTCCGCTCACAGACAAGAGCGATGCCGATCTCATCAAGAGTACCCTCGGTATCAGCAAGTCCGCTTTCAAAAGAGCCGTGGGACATCTTTTGAAAGAGCGGAAAATCACCATCACGGAAGGGAAGATCCGCTTGAAAGAGTAGTAGAAGGATCGATGCCGTGCCTCTGGAAGGGATGACATAAAAAACGCACCGATGAGCGTATCGCTTATCGGTGCGTTTTTCATTTTGAGTAGCTAGGGATTAGTAGTTAGGGATTAGGATTCTCGAGTAACTCGTGACTGGTAGACATCAGACTCTCTCGTATCGTCATTTCGAGCGGAGCGAGAAATCTGTTTCGTTCGCGGTCAAACGGACGATGATAGGAAGGCCGAAACGGGAAATCTGGGATCAAGCCCCTCATATATTCGCAGCGAAGCCGCCACCCTAATCCCTAATCCCTGTTCACCAGTCACCACTATTCATCCTTTATTTCCGTTGGAATCGCAGCGATCGTCTTCTGATGTGTATAATTCACAAGACCTGGTGGTCCGTTGGGGATCTTCTTGACGTAGCGGATGAGTGTGTAGTCCACATCCACCTTGCCGGAGTCTTTTCCCTTGCTGTTCCATGCGGCCAGGGCAGCGGCTTTTTCGATGGTTGCGAGGGGGACGGTCAAGCCTTCTGTCTCGATCACGACGTGCGAGCCGGGGATCTGCCGCGCGTGCAGCCACAGATCCGTCTTGGCGGCCTTTTTGAGCGTGAGGAATTCATTCTGGGTATTGTTCTTCCCCATGAGGACGCGGAAGCCGTCGATGGTGAGTGTGGTCAGGAGAGGTTCATTTTTACGCTTGCGGTTCATCGGTTTCTGTTTCCGCCCACCGATGCGCTCGATGCCGGTATCTTTCAGCTCTTCCTTCAAAGCATCCAGATCCTTTTTGGTTTTGACCTCCGTCGCAAAATACAGCACATCTTCCAAGTAGCCGATCTTTTCATGACATTCGTCCAGCTTTTCACGTCCGATGATAAGGCGCGTTTTCATTTTATTGTATTTTTTGAAATAGAGCTGGCTGTTTGCGGTGACAGAAAGAAGCGGATCGACAGGGATCGTTTCTTTCGTAGGGGGATCATTGAAAAGGTTTTCGACGGTGAGCGCTTTTCTTCCATTGATCTTTTCATAGGCGTAGATCGCGAGCAGATTGCCCCAGAGCTTGTATTGCTCCGTCTTGGAGGTTTCCTTCATTTCCCCTTCGATTTTTTGGATTTTTCGCTCTTCTCTTTTGATGAGGGTGTGAATTTTCTTCTGGTAGTCAGAGAGCTGCGCGGCCATGGTGCCGCCGGAGGATTCGGCTTCCTTTTCGAGCCACGGGACGATGGGGGCTCTTTCGATTTCCTCACCGAGGAAAGGCAGCGCGATCGGACTCGCCATCGGCTTTCCCTTCGCGTTCTGGTAGATGTGAAGGGTATCCGAGGCCATGATATCCTCTTTGAGGGACAGCATCGCCGTGAGCAAAGCCTCCTCTTTCCCGTCCGAGAGCGAGGAGAGGGGTTCGCTCGTAGAAATCTGGCTTCGATGCCCTAGCTCGTCGACAAGGAAACGGGAGAATCCATTGAAGGTATGAAAGAGCCATTCTTCGACGGTACTCTCTTCTTCCTTGCGGTAGTCCAGTATGTTCTTCAGTTCCTCTTTGGAGAACTGCATGAAATTCATACGCGCGCTGTTTGTCGGAAGATGGTACACTTCTCCCGGGACGAGCAGACGGTCGCCCTTCCTGCCGCGCAGACAGGCATCGATGATCGTATCCCCTTCCGTCAGGATCAGATTCGGCGAAGAGGGGAGAAGCTCAGCCCAGAGCGTTTTGGTGACGATTTCTCCAGCGGCCTCGATGCGGTCGAAGGAAAAGGCCAGGATGCGGTCCATGTCGATCTGCCGTACTTCCGAGAGACGGCTCCCTTCCAGATGCTTACGCAGTGTCATGCAGAAGGTCTGTGACGGGGTATACTGGTTTTGCACCTTGCTCTTCGATGTGAGGTATACGACCGGCGGCGTATGGGTATTCGCGATCATATGGACGGGCTTCGCATTCGGGCAGAACAGCTCGATGTCCATGATGCGGTTATCGATCTGATGGATCTGCCGTACCTGTGCAGGGATGAGGAGCTTTTGCAGCTCTTTGACGAAAAGATATAAAGAGGCACTGTCAATTTGCATGAGGGACTCCTTTGGGGATACACTGAATATATTGTGAAAATGTGAGGGCGGGTTAACCCGTGGGGCGGGGCGCCCTTTGATTATATTTGAAAGCCTCGCTTGAATGAGAAATTAGAAATGAGAAATGGTGGTGCGGCGCATAAAAATATAGAAGCGCCGCAGAATTTTGATAGCGCTTCGCGCCGTCGTCATCTCGAGCGTAGCCGAGAGATCTTCCTTGCAGAACGGTCAGTATACCAATTGCGCTATTTCAATCACCGCTTGTTTCTAATCCCTAGCCACACATCCCTCATACCTGCTTTTAAATTTCAGAAATCCCAATGTATCAGATTTCATATCATGAACAGGAAGAAAAGACTATGCATTTATATGAGGATTTAAAACGCTGGGCTGAGAAGTCCCCTCGGAAGATCTTTCTCTTATGGAGGGGAGAGGCACTGTCATATGGTGAGGCGTACTCGCGCGTCTGTGCGATCGCAGCGTCTCTATCTCCATGGCAGGGAGAGGTACTGGGACTGCGCTTCTCAGATCCTCCCTCGCAGGTGCTCTATTTCCTTGGTGCGATGATGGCGGGGGTCGTGCCGGTGCTGCTTCACGAATACCTGAAGGAGGAGGACATCGCCGCGCTTCTCAGGGAGCGTCCGATCGGAGGCCTTCTTTCTGATACCTGCTTTGACGGGCTGGAGATGCAGCCGGCGGGAGAGCTCTGGCAGATGACCGGCAAAGAGACTAGAGCCGACGCCGACTTTGGTGTACTGACCTCGGGGACGAGCGGCCTTGCCAAGGTACTCTTCCGAAAAGAGGCGAGCTGGCGGGATTTTTTCCCAGTGCAGAACGATATTTTTCACATCGATAGGCACGCGGTGCTTTATCTGTCCGGTTCGATGGCTTTCACAGGAAATCTGAACATGCTGATGGCCTTCCTGTATGCAGGAGGGACGATCGCGGGGACGGAGGCTGTACAGCCAAAGACATGGATGAAAGACATCGGAGAGACGCAGGCGACGCATGTCTATATGATCCCCTCGAAGCTCTCTGCCCTTTGCCGCGTCAGAGGGCAGGCCCCGTCCGTCACGCATATTCTGACAGGCTCGCAGCTCATGACGAAGCGGATCCTGGATGCGCTTACCCGGCATTTTCCGATGAGCCGTACCATCCTTTACTATGGTGCGTCCGAGCTAAGCTATGTGAGCTATATTGAAGGGAAGGATATCCTGACCCATCCGAGTGCAGTGGGGCGGCCGTTTCCGGGGATCTCGATCATCATCAGGAACGAAGAGATCTACGTCGATACGCCGTTTGCTGTCGAAGGGGCAGAAAGACCTCTTACCTGTCATGATATGGGCCGCGTCGATGAAGAGGGGATGCTCTACTTCCTCGGCCGCAGAGAGGATCAGTATCACATCAAGGGAAATCATGTGAGTCGCCCAAAGGTGCTCTCCCATCTTCTGATGCTGCCCGGCGTAGAGGAGGCAGAGGTCATCGGAGAGAAGCAGGCGAATGGAGATGACCGCCTGATCGCCTTTCTGTCCGGTCAGGTGCCTGCGTCGGATGCTCGACTTATGAGCCTTCTTGCGGGAAGGCTTCGTGCTTGGGAGATCCCGCACCGTATCCTTCGCGTGGCATCTATCCCGAAAACATCTACAGGGAAGACGGATCGGAAACGACTTCTTGCGATGGCGGAAGCAGTTTCTTTGGGATGAGGAAAGTAATAGCAGACCATGTCTCTGCTATTACTTTTTTTCATGAGAAAGTCATTATTGATACCGTTTGCATATACCGACGTTCTTTCATTGACGAAACGGCGGGGAGGATAGAGAATAGAATAAAGAATGGTCTCGCTTACCGAGACTAGGCAGGCAGAAAGCGCCATATAGCCAAGGAGATATACTATGCAGACGACCCGCTTTGGCCGCGACGGAGAAACGGCGGCAGAGAAATATCTGGAAGGGAAGGGGTACCACTTTCTCGCGCGCAATTTCAAGCGTACCCATGGGGAGATCGACCTCATCATGGAAGATGGAGAGACGCTGGTCTTCATCGAGGTCAAGAGCCGCACAAACCGCCGCTATGGAGAACCAAAGGAAGCGGTGACGCCCTTCAAGCAGCAGCACGTCCGCTATACAGCGAAAGCCTTCGCGTGCAGCCGCCATATAGAAGGCCGGCGCATTCGTTTCGACGTTGTCGAAGTCATGCAGATGGCGGATGGGACTGTGAAGTTTCATCATATCAGGAATGCGTTTTGAAAGCGGGGATGAGTGGCTGGGGATCAGTGACTCGTATTGCTTTTCCTAAATAACTGGCATAACTTCTAAGTCAAGTGAGGAGTGAGGAATTAGGAGTGAGGAATGAAGGTACGGCGCATAAAATGAGGAAGCGCCGCATAGTTTTATATAAATTTTGCTAACATACGACGCTTTTCTCCGCTCAGGATGACGAAA
>DLZS01000124.1:23718-29177 GCA_003447275.1 Dialister sp. | reverse complement strand
GCGCCGCACCACCATTTCGCATTTCTCATTTCTAATTTCTCATGCAAGCGAGGCTTTCAAATGTAATCAAAGGGCACCACGCCGGGGGCTAACTCTGAACCTTGAATCTTGAACCCTACATCATTTCCCTTCTCAAAGGAGGATATCCTATGTATGCACAAGTATTGGGCTCGACCACGTTCGGTCTGAATGGTCATGTGATCGGCGTCGAAGTCGACATCAATAAGAATTTTCCCTCCTTTGACATCGTGGGACTTCCGACAACGGCGGTCAAAGAGTCGAAGGAGCGCGTACACTCTGCCATCCGGAACTCCGGCTATCACTTTCCTGTCGACAAAGTGACGGTGAATCTGGCTCCGGCAGACCTCAAAAAAGATGGCTCCGGACTGGATCTTCCGATCGCTGTCGGCCTTCTGGCTGCGAGCGGCGATGTCGCCAAAGAAGCGCTCGAAGGGATCATGTTCATCGGAGAGCTCTCGCTCAAGGGAGAGATCCGCCCGGTCCCCGGCATTCTCTCCATGGTGCTTGCTGGACGGGAAGCGGGGATCTCCAAATTTGTCATGGCCGAAGAGGTGACCGGTGAAGCACTTCTCTGTGAGAATATCACGGTCTATGGGCCGAAGACATTCCGGGATCTGGTGGAATTTCTCTGCGGCCGCCAGGAGATGGCACCGGCAGAACGCCACGAGACGCGCCGCGAAGTGATGAGTGATGTAGACTATGCTGAGGTACAGGGGCAGATCCTCGCCAAGAAGGCGATGGAGATCGCAGCTGCCGGAGCGCACAATGTACTGATGACCGGGCCGCCGGGCTCTGGGAAAACCATGCTGGCCCGCCGCATCACGACCATCCTTCCTCCGATGACGCGGGAAGAAGCGCTCGAAGTGACGAAGATCTACAGCGTCGCCGGCCTCTATAAAGCGGAAGATATCATGCGGGAGCGCCCGTTTAGAAGTCCGCATCATACGATCTCCATGGCGGGGCTCATCGGCGGCGGCAGTATCCCCAGACCGGGGGAAGTGACACTGGCCCACCGCGGCGTGCTCTTCCTGGACGAGCTGCCGGAATTTCCAAGAACGGTGCTGGAAGTCCTGCGTCAGCCTCTGGAAGACAGAGAAGTACATATTTCCCGTGTGAATGCAGCCTTCACCTATCCGGCGGATTTTATCTTGATAGCGGCGATGAATCCATGTCCCTGCGGATACCTTGGAGATCCGCAGCGGGAATGCACCTGCACGGATGGAGAGATCCGCCGTTACGGACAGAAGATTTCCGGGCCGCTTCTCGACCGCATCGATCTGCATGTCTCTGTGATGCGCCCGAAATACAGTGAGCTCACCGCGACCATTCAGGGCGAGCCTTCCTGTGATATCGCAAAGCGCGTCGCCGAGGCGCGGGCTGTGCAGGCGGAGCGTCTCTCACGCTGGCATATGCAGAGCAATGCACAGATGGGGCATCGCCAGCTGAAGGAGACTTGTCAGCTCGACGCGGAGGGGACAGAAATGCTGCGTGTCGTCTTCGAAAAGCTGCACCTTTCGGCCAGAAGCTATGACCGCATCATTAAAGTTGCACGGACGATCGCTGATCTCGCGGGTTCCGACCAGATCCGCCCCGAGCATGTCGCCGAAGCGATCAGTTTCAGAAATATGATCAATGGAAAGTGACCGGGGATCGAAACGGGATCTTACAATATCTCTTTTTGTAAGCTCTGCCCCTGGATCTCTGATCTGCTTATATATAAGGAGCATCCCATGGATATCTATGCTGCTGCCCTTCCGGGCTGTCCGCGGCTGGGCGCGAAGCACATGCGGGCTTTGATGGACTATTTTGAGACGGCGGAAGATGTATGGAAAGCATCGGCGGAGTCTGTCGAAAAGTCACATATTTTGACGGGGAAGACACTAGCTGCCTTTCTGGCTTACCGAAATGAGACAAGCCTTGAGCAGATCGAAGAGAAGCTCTACCGGCTGGATATCCGTTGCTCTACCTTTGAGGACAGTGACTATCCGCCGCTTTTGTCTGCGACGGCGAATCCGCCGGCAGTTCTGTTTTATCGCGGGGCGCTGCCCTGCTTTGAACGGACGATCGCTATCGTTGGATCGCGAAAAGCGACGGCATATGGGATCGAGACGGCACATGAACTTGCCAGAGGGCTCTCCGCTCACGGTATCACGGTCGTTTCCGGCGGAGCACGAGGGATCGATAGTGCATCGCATACGGGCGCGATGGAAGGCAGATCACCGACCGTGGTTGTGCTGGCGTGCGGTCTGGACCGCGTATATCCACCGGAGAACCGCCATCTGTTTCATCAGGTGATAGAGAGCGGCGGGACACTGGTCTCCGAATACCCGCCCGGTACGCCGCCGCTTGGCCGCCAGTTTCCTGCGAGAAACCGCATCATCGCAGGGATGAGCCGCGGGATACTCGTCGTGGAGGCGGCTGAACGGAGCGGCTCGCTCATTACGTCTGACTTTGCTTTGGAGGAAGGGCGCGATGTATTCTCTGTCCCGGGGAGCATCTGGCTGCCTTCCTGCAAGGGGACGAATCAGCTTATCCGAAACGGTGCCATCTGCTGTACATCGGCAGATGACATCCTCTCGGAATATGGCTGGAAGGAAGAAGAGAATAAAAAATCTGAAAAAGGTTTCCTTAAGCAGTTGACATTGGAGGAAGAATTGGTGTATCGTTTCTGCTGTACAGAAAACGAAGTGACGTCAGAGGAGATCCTGCAGCAGTCCGGCCTGTCTGTGGTAAAACTGACCATGCTGCTGCTCCAGCTTCAGCTGAAAGGATACATCAGAGAGGTCGGCTCGGGGCGATACATCGTGACAAGAAAAGACTAAGGGAACGTGGATTCTTCGATGTGACCGGTGCTTTTCTAAGAAAAGTCAGGAGAGAGTCTCTTCCCATCTGCGTTTATTCCATACAACAAACCATTTCAGGAGGAATGAAGTGCCTATTACCAGAACGATAACGATCGAAAAGAAAAAGACCCGCCGCACACGGCAGGTCGCATTTAAAAGAAAGCCGAATCCCAAGGGCAAGCACCTGGTCGTGGTGGAATCCCCGGCCAAGGCGAAGACCATCGAGCGCATCTTAGGCCCGGACTACAAAGTCATGGCGTCCATGGGACACCTGCGTGATCTTCCCAAGCGTACCATGGGGGTCGATATAGAGAATGGCTTTACGCCGGAGTACGTCAACTCGACGGATCGGGCGAATGTCATCAAGGATCTGCAGAAAGCGGCGAACCAGTGCTGTGATATTCTTCTGGCAACGGACCCTGATCGCGAAGGTGAAGCGATCTCCTGGCATCTGTCGAAGCTTCTGGATGTGAATCCGGAAGACAAGGTGCGTATTGCTTTCCATGAGATCACGCCGCCAGCGATCCGTGAAGCGATCAAGGATCCAGAGCCGATCGATCTTGACCGTGTCGATGCCCAGCAGGCGCGCCGTGTCCTCGACCGTCTGGTGGGCTATAAGCTCTCGCCATGGCTGTGGCGGCAGGTCTACCGAGGTCTTTCCGCAGGCCGCGTGCAGTCGGTCGCGACCCGACTTATCTGCGAAAGAGAAGAGGAGATCCGTGCTTTTGTCCCTGTCGAGTACTGGACGATCGAAGCCATGTACAAGACGGAGAAGAAGGAGTCCTTCAAAGCGAAGCTGACCCAGATCGACGGGAAGGATGCGGAACTCCATAATGGAGAAGAGACGGATGCTGCGGTCAAAGGGATCGAGGGGAAAGAGGCTGAAGTCACCGTTGTCACGAAGTCCAGAAAGCAGCGCAAGACAAAGCCGCCCTATACCACCTCCACCATGCAGCAGGATGCCGTTAATAAGCTGAATTTCAGCTCGAAGAAAACGATGATGCTCGCGCAGAACCTGTATGAAGGCGTAGAGATCCCAGGACATGGCCACGTGGGGCTCATCACGTACATGCGTACCGATTCTACCCGTATTTCTGATGAAATGATCAAGCAGGTGCGTCCGTATATTTCCGAGACCTATGGAGAAGACTACCTGCCGGCGAAGCCGAATGTTTTCAGCAAGTCGAAGGAAGCACAGGATGCCCATGAAGCCATCCGTCCGACCAGCCTTTCCTTCCCGCCATCTGCTCTCACGGGCATCCTTTCCCGCGACCAGCTCCGTCTCTATACCCTGATCTGGAATCGTTTCATCGCTTCCCAGATGGCGCCGCAGATCCAGCAGAGCACAAGTGCGACGCTCCAGTGCGGCATCTACACCTTGAAGGCGACGGGCGTGCATGTCCTCTTCGACGGCTTTACCATCATGCAGCCGTCGAAAAAGAAGGACAGCGAGGAAAGTGATTTCCTGCCTCCGCTCAAAAAAGGCGATATCGTCAAAAACACCAAAGTCAATGGCGAGCAGCATTTCACCGCGCCGCCGCCTAGATATACAGAAGCGAGCCTCATCAAGACACTCGAAGAAAAAGGCATCGGCCGTCCGTCCACCTATGCGCCGATCCTGGATACCATCCAGAAGAGACGCTATGTGACGAAGGAAAATAAACAATTCGTTCCGACAGAAGTTGGATTCAAAGTGACGGAGCTTTTGAAGAAATATTTCGAAGGCATCATCAATGTCGACTTCACGGCGAATCTGGAAAACTGGCTCGATAAGATCGCGGAAGGCAAAGCTACCTACAAAAAGGTCATGACAGACTTCTACAAAGTCTTTGAGGCCGAGCTTCAGTCAGCGAATGTAGAAGCAGAAAAGGATAAGAAGGAGAATCAGGAAGTCTCTGATGTCACCTGTGAGAAATGCGGTGCAAAGATGATCGTGAAAATGGGCCGCTATGGGAAATATCTTGCCTGCCCGAATTATCCGAACTGCAAGAACATCAAGCCGTACAGCCTTGCCGAAGGGCCGGAAGAGGTGTCTGATGTGAAATGCGATGCCTGCGGTACGCTCATGGTCTACCGCACAGGACCCTATGGACGTTATCTGAAATGTCCGTCTTGCGGCGCGAATAAAGCCATCGTGATCGACACGGGCATCGTCTGTCCGAAGTGCCATGAAGGGCATATGGTGCAGCGCAGAAGTCATCGCGGCCGCATTTTCTACGGATGCAGCCGCTACCCGAAGTGTGATATGGCGCTCTGGAATGAGCCGATCAACAAGTTCTGTGAGACTTGCGGAGCCATCATGACGAAGAAAACCTATAAAACGGGCAAGGAGGTCATTTCCTGCTCGAATCCTGACTGTCCGACCCATCCGAAGCGGAAAACAAGAGCAAAGAAAGAGGAGAAGTGACTAGGGATTAGGAGCCTCAAGTGACTAGTGATTGGTGACTGGGAGATACCAGACTCTCTCGTATCGTCATTTCGAGCGAAGCGAGAAATCTTTCTTGCAGACCGATAAACGATGCATGTGTGAAAGCAGGGATGAGTGACTAGTGACTAGAAATTAGTAGCTAGGGATTAGGTTTGCGATACGAGAAA
>DLZS01000124.1:0-23517 GCA_003447275.1 Dialister sp. | reverse complement strand
GGGATTAGGTTTGCGATACGAGAAACCCGATAGTTTCAAATCTCCGCGGCGCTGCTGATTTTTAAGCGCCGCACCACGATTTCTCATTTCTCATTCAAACAGAGCTTTCAATCGCAATCAAGGGGCGGCACGCCCCACAGGCTAACCCTGAACCCTATAACCTTACAAAGGAGACATATATGACAGACCATATCACCGTAGTCGGTGCGGGCCTTGCCGGAAGTGAAGCGGCCTGGCAGCTCGCGGAGATGGGCATCCCGGTGACACTCATCGAGATGCGTCCCACCAAGCAGACACCGGCGCACCACACATCCTATTTTGCAGAGCTTGTCTGCAGCAATTCCCTTCGGGCAGCGGCGATGACGAATGCCGTCGGCCTCCTGAAGGAAGAAATGAGACGCCTCCACTCCCTTATCATGGATGCCGCGGACACACACAGCGTCCCTGCGGGCGGGGCTCTTGCGGTCGACCGCATGGGCTATGCGAAAGCCGTGACGGAGAAGGTGAAGGATCACCCGCTGATCTCCGTCGTGGAAGAAGAGGTGACGGAGCTTCCGAAGGACGGTATCACCATCATCGCGACGGGGCCGCTGACAGAAGGCGCTCTTGCGGAGTCCATCGAAGCCTTCTGCGGCGGGGAAGGCTTTCATTTCTATGATGCGGCGGCGCCTATCGTGACGAAGGAGTCGCTCGATATGGACGTCGTGTACCGCATGTCCCGCTACAACAAGGGCGAAGCGGCGTACCTGAACTGCCCGATGAATGAGCAAGAGTACAAGGCCTTTCGTGAAGCGCTCTGCGAAGCGGAGATGGCGCCGGTACATGGCTTTGAAAATAAAAAGGTCTTCGAAGGCTGCATGCCGATCGAAGTCATGGCAGCACGCGGGGAAGATACGATGCGCTTCGGCCCGATGAAGCCGGTGGGACTGCCGGATCCGCGCACAGGGAAGGATCCCTATGCGGTGGTTCAGCTTCGCCAGGATAATGAGGAAGACAGCATGTACAATATCGTCGGCTTCCAGACGCATCTCAAGTGGGGGGAGCAGAAGCGTGTCTTTGGTATGATCCCCGGCCTTTCTCATGCGGAATTCATCCGTTATGGTGTGATGCATAGAAATACGTACATCGATTCGCCTGATCTTTTGGATGCTACGATGGAGAGCCGAAAGCAGAGAGGCCTTTTCTTTGCCGGCCAGATGACAGGCGTCGAAGGATATGTCGAGTCTGCTGCATCCGGTATCGTGGCAGCGTATGCGGCGGCGGCCCGTTTCCATGGAAGGGAGCCGAAGGCATTTCCGAGAGAAACGGCGATCGGTGCGCTTTGTCACTATATTTCCCATTTCGAGGGAAAGAATTTTCAACCGATGAATGTGAATTTCGGCCTCATCCCGCCGCTTGAAAAGAGAGTGCCGAAAAAGGAAAAGAACCAGAAGCTCGCAGAGCGTGCGCTCGCGGCACTGGATGATTTTCTTGCCCGATAGTTTTGAGATCCCGCTTTTTACAGGCGGGATTTTTTATGCTATGTAAGGAAGGGCAGCACTCTATGATTACGTTTGAAAGTTTTCCCCGAATTAGGAATTAGGAATGAAGGTGGCAGCGCTTTGCGCCGATTTTGTAAATGGCGATGCCCGAAAGAGGCATTTCAGTCCATAGCTACTAATCCCTAGCTACCAGTCACTAGTCACCAGTCACTAGCCACTAGCCACTCATCCCTGCTTTCGATGTTTAAGTTTTCATGGCAAATGATTTGACATTTCTTTCGTTTATCGCTACAATAATCCTATACATTAGAGCGATGAGGAAGACAGAGTCTTTGTGACATCCTATAGAGAGCCTGCGGCAGGTGGGAAGCGGGTGGATGGGGGAGACTTATTTCACTTCTGAGCTTCCGGCTGAACGGAGTAGGTCGGACGCAGGAGCTGCGTTATGGCTTTCGAGTACAAATTAGGGTGGTACCGCGGATATGACTTCGCCCCTTTCGGGGCGTGGTCTTTTTTTATTTTATTTTCCCGTACTCGCAGCCGGATAGACCCGGCATATCATAGAGGAGGTAAAGTCAATGGAAAGTAAGTTGGACGCATTGAAAGCCAACATGGAAAAAGACCTGAACGAACTGAAGGTGCAGGCGGAGGAGAAGGTCCATGCGGCAGGCGATGAGAAGGCGCTGCAGGATGCCAAAGTTTTCTTCTTGGGAAAGAAGGGCAAGCTGACAGCGATCCTCCGCTCCATGAAGGATCTCTCTGCGGCAGAACGTCCGGTCATCGGGGCTTTGGCCAATACGGTCCGCACGGATGTAGAGGCGGTCATCGCAGCGAAAGCGGCTGAGCTCAAGGCGAAGCGCCTCGAGGAGCGCATCCAGAGTGAGACGGTCGATATCACGCTGCCGGCTCGTCACCAGAAGGAAGGGCATATCCATCCGCTGGATAAGGCGCTCCGTGAGATCATGAAGTCTTTCATGCGCATGGGCTACTCGGTCGAAGAAGGACCGGAGATCGAGCAGGACTACTACAACTTCGAATGTCTGAACCTGCCTAAGGATCATCCCGCCCGTGATATGCAGGACTCTTTCTATATCACGCCGGAGATCCTGCTGCGCACGCACACTTCCCCTGTCCAGGCGAGAACGCTTCGCAAGCATGAGCCCAATTCCCCGATCCGTATGATCGCACCGGGCAAAGTCTTCCGCTGGGATAATGATGCGACCCATTCCCCTGTCTTCCATCAGGTCGAAGGGCTCGTCGTCGATAAGGGCATCAAATTCGCTGATCTGAAAGGCACACTGGAAATCTTCCTGAAAGATCTTTTCGGCTCTGATACGAAGATCCGTTTCCGCGCAAGCTACTTCCCATTCACGGAACCGTCTGCGGAAGTCGACATTTCCTTCGCAGCCCGCACGCATGATGAAGGCGGCGATCCGGACTGGCTGGAGATCCTTGGCTGCGGCATGGTTCATCCGATGGTGCTGAAGCTCAATGGATATGATCCGGAAAAGGTCAGTGGCTTCGCTTTCGGCATGGGTATCGAACGTATCGCCATGCTTCTTTACGGGATCGATGATCTCAGAAATTTCTATGAAAATGATGTCAGATTCCTGAAACAGTTCTAATCAGAGGGGGATTACATAGATGAACGTATCTTTAAAATGGCTTGGCACTTTGGTCGATATCAAGGGCCTTGATCCGGAAGAAATGGCGGAAACGCTGACTGTTGACGGCATTCCGGTCGAGCATGTGATTTATCCGGGGAAAGGCATCCAGGGTGTCGTGACCGGCAAGATTCTTTCTATTGAAAAACACCCGGATGCTGATCATCTGGTCGTTTGCCAGCTGGACTGCGCCAAGGGCGCACCGATCCAGATCGTGACAGGCGCGTCCAATGTAGAAGTCGGGCAGATCGTCCCGGTCGCACTTGATGGAGCGCATGTACCGGCTAAACACGATGCAAAGGCTCCGGGGGGACTTGCTCGCGGCGATACGAAGATCAAGGCGGGAAAGCTTCGCGGTGTCGTGTCGAATGGCATGATGTGTTCTCTGGGAGAGCTCGGACTTGATGATAATCTCTTCCCGGCACTCAATAAAGAAGGCATCCTGATCCTTCCGGCGGATACCCCGATCGGCGTTGATTTCCACACCCTTTTTGATCTGGATGATGTGATTTATGAAATGGAACTCACCGCAAACCGTGCTGACTGCTTCAGCATGATCGGTATGGCGTTGGAAGTCGGCGCGATCTTCAAGAGAAAAGTGAACCTGCCGGAGATTTCCGTCAAAGAGACCGGTGCAGCCATCGAGGGCCGCGCGGAAGTCCATATCGCAGAGCCTGCCTTCTGCAAACGCTTCTGCGGACGTCTCCTTGAAAATGTGACCATCGGCCGTTCTCCGGAATGGATCGAAAACCGTCTGCGCAGCAATGGGATCCGTCCGATCAATAATGTTGTCGATGCAGCGAACTATGTCATGCTGGAAATCGGTCAGCCGCTTCATACCTATGACTATGACAAGGTGGCCGGCCACTCTCTGACCTGCCGCTTTGCCAAAGAAGGCGAGACCATCAAGACACTGGATGGGCAGGAGAGAGCGCTGAATGTGGCTGACCTTGTCATTGCAGACGGCAGCGATACAGCTGCCTGCATCGCAGGCGTCATGGGCGGCTTTGACTCCGAAGTCACGGAGAAAACCAAGTCTGTCCTTTTGGAAGCTGCCGTATTCGACAGTGCTTCCATCAGAAGAACGTCCCGCCGTCTGGGCCTGCGCTCCGAAGCGTCCGGCCGCTACGAAAAGGGCATCAATCCGGCAAGAAGTGAAATGGCGATCAACCGCATCTGCCAGCTCCTGGTGGAACAGGGGGCTGCCAGTGCTGCACCGGGCATGCTTGATGAATATCCTGTCAAGGCAGAGCCGCAGGTCATCGAAACGTCCGTGAAGGCCATCAATGACTACATCGGTATCCATATGCCAAAAGAGGAAATGCTTGATATCCTGACCCACCTGTATTTCCATGTCGAAGAACAGGATGGCGCGCTCAAAGTCACTGTCCCGGAATTCCGTCTCGATCTGGAAGGCATGCCAGACCTTGCCGAAGAAGTGGCCCGCGTGTACGGCTACTCGAATATTCCGATCACCACCCCATGGAGCGCCATTGCAAAGGGCGCTATGTCTAAGGAGCAGGATGCACTCTTCCGTATGGCAGATGCTCTCATTGCCAATGGTCTTTCGCAGGTCGAAAACTACAGCTTCATGGATAAGAACGATCTCAAGAAGCTGAACTTCCCGGAAGGGGATGCGGTTTACGAAGCCATTCCGATCCTGAACCCGATTTCCGAAGAATACCCGGATATGCGCACCAGCCTTTTCCCGGGCCTCATGCATACGCTTTCTTACAACCTGTCTCAGAAAAACGATCAGGTCGCCATCTTCGAATATGGCCATGTGTATCATCCGAAAGCCCTGCCGCTGACCGAGCTCCCGAATGAATACGACCTCGTTTCCGGACTTCTCTGCGGGTGCCCGGAAGAAGCCGGCTACCCGAACAGCACGAGGACCTACGACTTCTTTGATGTGAAAGCTATCATGGAAAATCTGCTCTCTGCTATCGGTGTCCGCGGCTATGATATCAAGCGTTCCAGCTATCCGGTATTCCATCCGGGGATTTCCGCCGACTTTGTCAAAGATGGGAAAATCATTGCTTCCTTCGGCGAACTGCATCCGGCGGTCCTTGACCAGTGGGGCATCAAGAAGGATGTCTATGGCTTCCTGATCCATGTACCGGAGCTCCTTCCCTATATCGATGCCACCATCGACTACAAGAAGATCCCGAAGTTCCCGGCTTCTGAACGAGACCTCTCTATGCTTGTTCCTTCGAAATACACAAACAAAGAAGTCGAAGCCATCATCGAGAAGGCAGCAGGCAGACATCTGGAAACGCTCCGCCTCTTCGATCTCTATCAGGGCGAGCAGGTGCAGGAAGGCTATAAGAGCATGGCCTACAACCTGTACTTCCGTGCGGATGACCGCACACTGACCGATAAAGAAGTCGATCAGTGGATCGAAAAAATCGTCAAGAAGCTTGGCGAAGCGGATATCACCCTGCGCGCTTGATAGAAAGCAGTGCAATCAAAAAGCTGAACCCGTGGGTTCAGCTTTTTTGTTGTTTTTTAACTAGGGATGAAGGATGAGAGGGCGTGCTAACGGGTAGTAAAAAGGCGCTCGATTTCATGGAAAATGCCTTCTCGTGAAATCGAGCTCTCAATCAGCGCTTCCCTGATCCCTCATGGTCTTACTCCGGCCCCAGCGTGTCTCTTTTCTCGTTTCTATGCACCATGAAATTGGCGACCTTCTTACCGGCCTGGGTCATGTGATGTCCTGTGTTTTTGAATTTGTGCATCGCTGTCGAGCGGGAGCGGATATTCGGCTTCATGTCTGGATCAATATTCCCTCTCTTGACTGAGGTGGCACGGATCTTCTCCGGCTCCAAAGCACTGCGAAGGACGGCCATCGCACGGGCGGGGAGGATGTCGCAGTCAAAGCTGTAGATGTCTACAGCGGCATAGCCGAGCTGCGGATAAGCGTGGATGCAAACATGGGCTTTCTTTCCATAAGCAGCGAGTGTGATCTCTTCCTCGTCCTCATGGAAGAAGGTATCTTCGACTTCGATACCCAGATTCTTGGCCGCCTGATTCATGACAGAGATCAGCTCCTTGGAAGAAGTAATCTCTTCCTGCACACAGCCATAGCAGTCGACCAGCAGATGTTTTCCGATAAAATTATCCATAGTATTCACCTTTTGTGAGGGATTGAGAGATGCAGAGACGAATCCGCATCTAGGGAAACGCTGATTCAATCGCAGAGCCGGATTTCATATGGATTTTTATACATAGCTTCGTCATCATCTTCCTTAAATAGCTCGCTATTCGCGTCAGATGATTCCTTGCTCTGTATAAAAATCCAAGAATGAAATCAGACAACGATTGAATCAGTGTTTCCCTTGCTCATTGCCTCAGCGTTTCTCTACATTTTATAAATTACACTTCTACCTATTATAGCAGATGTGAGCAAGTCTGGCATGAGTTTTGAGAAGCATTTGCAACTGATCCGGACCTCCTCGCGCTTGAAAACAGGGATGAGTGGCTGGTGACTGGTGGCTAAGAGACGTCAGACTCTCGTATCGTCATTTCGAGCGCAAGCGAGAAATCTTTCTTGCAGATCGGGAAACGATGTATGTGTGAATGCAGAAATACGCAGCACCAAGGCGTCGTTTCCGTATCAGTGCCTATGTGATACTGACCGTAGTGCCATAGAGATCCCTCGGCTACGCTCGGGATGACGACGGCGCGAAGCGCTATCAAAACTCTGCGGCGCTTTCAATTATTATGCGCCGCACCCCCCCGTTGAACCGGTAGAACCCGTTGAACCAATAGACCCCGCGCTCCCTCTTTCGCAAACAAGCAAAGGGCGACCCGTGGGTTAATCCTGTCCGACAGTCCCTATTTTATGCCGTCCTATCTACATTTTCATGAGGAAAGATGCTATAATGAAAAATAATTTTGTGACGACAATAGCGTGAGAGCAGGGAGGCGACGAGATGGCCAGACGGAAAGGGCTGAAGCGGTGGGACGAGATCACGACAGAGGGATGGCTCTCGCTTATGGCGGACAAGACGGTCATGAGTGCGCTGATGATGCAGATCTTCTCGCGACTCTATCACTCCGAAGACTATATGGATAACGCAAAGAATATTGCGAAGGCGCTCCATCTGGAGTATCGGGCACTGAATGCAGGTGTCGGCTGGGCGGGGAATAAGATCCGTGAGATGTATGAGTCGGGAAGCCTTTTGACCTATCATGCGAGCGAGAAGAAGGACGAGACGCCAAGAGAGGAAGAGACGGGAGAATTTCGTCTTTCCGAAACGCCCGCTTCTCGCGTCCGCCGCTCGCCATGGGAGTATGTTTTCGATGGGAGTGAGGACGATAACGGTACCTATTTCTGGGTGCTGAAACCTGAGGCCGTAAGAGCGTATCGAGAGATCATGGATGCGGATATCTGGCATCTGGATGATATTCGCCAGCTGCTTGAGAGCGATGAGACGGCCTATGGATGCGAGGGGAGCCTCTTTTCCCACTCGTCTTCGCATACGGTCGATGAGATCCGAAAGCGGTTTTCAAAAAATGCGGATTTCAAAAGAAAATCGATGGGGACGCACCCCTGCTGCATCGTGTGCGGGGCAGATCGGATCTCTCTTCTCCATGCGGTCCCTTATGGGACGCACGGCGAGTCACAAAAGGGGCTCATGCTTTGTCCGACCCATGCGGCACTTTTCTCCGCACATCTCATCTCTTTTTCTGATGCGGGCGAGCTTCTGGTGTCTCCTCGGATTTCCGAAAGGGAAAGGAAGCTCTATGGCCTTATCGCGGGAGAGAAGGCGAAGGCACCTTTCAGCCGCAGGCGGATGCTTACGCATCGAAAAATTTTTACAGAGGAAGGAAGAAAACTGAAATGATTTTATCCGGCAAAGAAATTGTGCGACATATGGGGGAAGAAATCATCATCGATCCCTTTGATCCGAAGAGGGTGAATCCGAACAGCTACAACCTGACTCTATCTGATGAGCTGATGGTGTATGATAACTATGAGCTCGATATGAAGAAGAGAAATGAAGGTACGCTACTCCATATCCCCGAGGAAGGCTATGTGCTGCAGCCGAATAAGCTCTACCTGGGACGGACGCATGAATATACAAAAACGAGATGCTTCGTACCGATGCTCGAGGGACGCTCGTCCATCGGGCGGCTGGGCCTTTTCATCCATGTGACGGCAGGCTTTGGAGATGTAGGCTTCTCAGGGTATTGGACGCTGGAAATGTTCTGCGTACAGCCGATCCGCATCTATGCGGGGGTAGAGATCTGCCAGATCTATTTCCATACCGTTTTGGGGGAGGCAGACCGATATGACAGCGGAAAATATCAGAATAATCAAGGAATTCAGCCAAGCCTACTTTACAAAGACTTTGAAAAGTAGTATGATAATACCAACTTAATAACACTTGGAGCAAAGAAGCTGCAGCATGACAGGAGAGTTTTCTCTTTGTCTGCTGCTTTTTTTGTACTTTGCTTCGGTGCGGGAGTGCTTTTGAGAGTTCAAGGTATTTGCATTTTTTTGAATATTATTTCATCTTGCGGATGGAGTCTCGGAAGGCATCCTGTTTTTTAGGAAAGCATAAGAGTGGAATTCATCTCATGGAGGACATGCTTTCCACTTGGGGGAGACGTAGGAGGTCGACTATTATGAAAAAAGCAATGAAGAAAATGATCATGGCAGGTGCTCTTTGCATCGCAGGTGCAGCTCTGATTGCAGGCTGCGGCGATTCCGGTTCTTCTGCAGGCGGCGGAAAACAGTTCCTGAACATCGCTACCGGCGGTACTGCTGGTACCTATTACCCGCTGGGCGGCGCGCTCGCTGAACTGCTGAACCAGAATATCAAAGGCATGAATGCATCCGCACAGTCTACCGGTGCATCTGTAGCCAATGTCAATATGCTGAAAGACGGCTCCGTCGACATCGCTTTCATCCAGAATGATATCGCTTACTATGCAGCCAACGGCAAGGAAATGTTCAAGGACAACAAGGTAGAAAACATCCGCGGTATCGCTGCACTCTATCCGGAAACTGTCCAGTTCGTCACCACCGCTGACAAAGGCATCAAATCCATCGCTGACCTCAAGGGCAAAAAGGTCGCTGTCGGTGCTTCCGGCTCCGGCGCAGAAGCGAATGCCCGTCAGATTCTTGGTGCATATGGCCTGACCTATGATGATATCGATGTACAGTATCTCTCCTTCGGCGAAGCTGCTGATGCACTGAAGGATGGCAATGTCGATGTCGGCGTCGTCGTCGCAGGCTTCCCGACCGCAGCGATCCAGGATCTGGCTGCCAATAAATCCGCAGCACTGGTCAATATCGATGCAGAACATGCGGACAAGCTGATGAAGCAGTATCCATACTTCACCAAGATCACCGTACCGAAGGGCACCTATCCTGGACAGGAAGAAGATGTCAACACCGTAGCCGTGAAATGCGTCATCGTTACCACCGATAAACTCTCTGATGATCTCGGCGAACAGATCGTCAAAGCCATCTACGAACACCTTGACCGCATGAAAGCTGCTCATGCTGTCGGCAAGTACATCACCAAGGATACCGCTCTGGAAGGCATGTCCATCAAGATGAATGCCGGCGCTGAAAAGTATCTGAAAGCGAAATAAGATAGCGGTCATCCGGCATCATGCATAAGCCTCTAAGGCTCAGCGGGTTTTGTACATTGAATGGGGGAGGAGCGATGCACCTTCCGCATAGCAATCGCAGAGCTTCTGGCATGGCAAGCATGTGACGTATTCAAGTTCAATCCATATCGAAACACTGATCTGATCAGCGCTTTCCCTTATAGGAAGGAGGGAGAACGGGCTCATCTAAGGAGTCCGTTCTCACTTTCATTTCATGAAGAAAAAGAAAAACGGGAAATTAGAGACTATACTTATCGTTTTCGGGATGATCATCTGTGTGATAGTGACCGTGGGAGGCTGGTTTGTTCGGCAGGACTATCTTTTCGGACAGACAGCAGACGGATTCATCATCAGGCAGCGGGTGCGTCCGGGTACACCGGTGACACTGGTGTACAGGCACTCGGTCCAGAAGACGATGATTCACGAGTACCTTGAAGTCAATGACATGGCGACGGGGCTCGTACTGAAATCTACCAAATACCAATCCATGGGGGTAGGACTTCCTTTCTCCAAAGAAGATGGCGATTTCCGTGAAGAAGACGGCTGGTTTATTCTGGATAACATGAACCGTCCCTATCCGGAGCTCTCGATCCGTAACGGCGTGACGAATGAAGAAAAGGTCTATGTCGGAGATACGGAGTATGACCTCGCAAGCCTTATGCCTTTGGGAAAGGAACTTCATCTGTATGTAGCACCGCTGTACCAGGTGCTGTATAAGAAAAAAGAAATTAGGAGTTGATACAATTGGCTGATTTAGAGAAAAAGAACGTGCAGGCTGAAGGCGTTTCTGAAAATGGAGAAATGTCTGAGGAGCTGCAGAAGAAGCTAAAAGAGCTGGATAAAGAGTCAAATACAGCGGAATACAAAGGCATCTGTGCCAAAGTCATCGCAGTCATCTGTATTTGCTTCTCGCTCTTCCAGATCTATACCGGGTTTTTCGGCGCACTGGATGCGATGATCCAGCGCTGCGTCCACTTGTCCTTCGGCATCTGCCTCGTCTATCTTCTCTGCCCGACGAAGAAAGCCTGGGTCAAGGAGGGGCGTTTCCATCCGATCGACGTGGCACTTGCCGTCCTTGCGATGATCCCCCCCATTTACATTCTTGTGAACTACCAGCAGCTCATCCTGCGCGCCGGCACCGTCACTCCGACGGATACCGTGATCGGGGTGCTTGGCATCGTGATGATCATCGAAGCGGCTCGCCGTATCGTAGGTCTTCCGATCGTCATTGTTGTCTGCTGCTTCCTTGCGTATGGGTTCTTCGGACCGTACCTCCCCGGGCCGCTCGCACATCGCGGGCTCACCATCAAGCAGATGGTCGGACACCTCTTCTTCACGACAGAGGGCGTCTTTGGTATCCCGATGGGTGTTTCCTCCACCTTCATTTTCCTCTTCATCCTTTTCGGTGCGTATCTGGAAAAGACAGGTCTTGGGAAATTCTTCATCGATATTGCCAATGCCATCGCTGGCTGGGCATCCGGCGGACCAGCTAAGGTCGCTGTCATTTCCTCGGCTCTGCAGGGTACGATCTCCGGTTCCTCGGTAGCGAACGTCGTAGGTTCCGGCTCCTTCACCATCCCGATGATGAAGAAACTGGGATATCACAAGAATTTCGCCGGTGCCGTAGAAGCGGCAGCTTCTACCGGTGGCCAGCTGATGCCGCCGATCATGGGCGCAGCCGCTTTCCTGATGGCGGAATTCGTCGGTATCCCCTATATGGAAGTCGTCAAGGCTGCCATCGTTCCTGCTATTCTCTACTTCATTGGCGTTTTCCTCGGGGTACATTTCGAGGCGAAAAAGAATAACCTGCAGGGCACACCGAGAAGCGAGCTCCCGCCATGGGGCAAGATCCTGAAAGAAGAAGGGCATCTGGCCATTCCGCTGATCGCCATCATCGGTCTTTTGGCTTCCGGCTACACCCCGATGAAAGCGGCGCTTGCCGGTATCTTCATTTCCATCGCTTCTGCCATGCTTCGTGCGAATACCCGCATGAGCATCTCTGATATCATTGACGGTCTCATCAAAGGTGCGCGCGGTGCGCTCGGCGTCCTGATCGCATGCTCGTCCGCCGGTATGATCATCGGTATCGTCACCAAGACAGGTGTCGGTCTGAAACTGGCTTCGGCGCTTGTTGATATCGCCGCAGGCAACTTCATCCTGCTTCTCTTCTGCACCATGATCACCTCGCTGATCCTCGGTATGGGCGTACCGACCACGGCGAACTACGTCATTACTTCGACCATCGCTGCCCCGGCTCTGATCTCCCTTGGTGTACCGATCCTGGCGGCGCATATGTTTGTTTTCTACTTCGGTATCATCGCCGATATCACCCCGCCAGTTGCGCTGGCTGCTTTCGCAGGCTCTGCGATCTCCGGCGGTGACCCCTTGAAGACGGGTGTCAATGCGTCGAAGCTAGGCATTGCGGCCTTCATTATCCCATATGTCTTTGTTCTTTCCCCTGAAATCTTGGGCATCAATGCGACACTCTTCTCCGTCATGGAAACCACTGTCACTGCGCTTATCGGTATGGTTGGCGTCTCGGGTGCCATGATCGGGCAGCTCTATTGCAAGGCGAATATTCTGGAGCGTCTTCTCCTTCTGGCGGGCGGTCTCTGCCTCATCGATCCGACCATCCTGACCGACATCATCGGCATTGCCGTACTGGGCGGCGTCTTCGCTATGCAGTATTTCAGAAGCAAAAAGAGCAAGTAAGCCATGCACGAAAGCCTGTGAAGATCCTCTCAAGGTTCACGGAGCAGATGACTTATTCGTTTTGATGAATGGGCAGCAAAGTAGAGAAGCTTTGCTGCCCGTTTTTGCGTGAGAAAATCGGTGAAACACAGATTGGATCGAAGAATACGGCTTTATAAGGTACTTGATCCATCTTCTTCATGCCTGTTTTAAGCCGTTCAAGTTGGTGCATCTTTTCGCGGCGTATTTTGCTTTTTGCAGTCTGTCGGCAAGACGCATATAATAATAGGTAAGAGCATGCACATGAACGCATTTCTGAGGAGGAGATCATGCATATTTCATCCATGACCATTGATAACTACCGCACCTTCCGCCATGTCGTCTTTCAATTTGACAGACAGGTGAACTATATGGTGGGGGATAACAATATCGGTAAGAGCAATTTTCTTTGCCTCTTGAAATGGATCAGCCATGGGTATGGATTCCGTGAAGGCGATTTCCTTGATGCAGACCATCCCATCGAGATACGGCTGGCGCTTGCCGAAGAGGCGGGAGGGGAGACCGCAGAGCTCTATCTGGTGCAGGCGGTGCAGGAAGTGGTGCCACGTCTCTTTGATCGGGCGAGCGGGCGGCAGCTGCCCTTGGAGTACCTGCGATGCCTTTTTTATATTGATTTTTCCCTCTGCGAGATGCCGCGCAGGATGATGGCTCATGCATCGATGGGAGAGCTGCTTTCTCTTTTGCAGCATTATTTCACGGAGTCCCCGGCGGTTATTTCTGAGGTGGAGACGATGTTTAGAGAGAAGGGGATCGGGATTTCCCTGCCGAAGGAGCATCCATCGCAGGCGGCGCTCTCACTGCTTGAGACGCTGTTTGGGGAAAGGGGAGATGGTTCTTCGTACCAGCGTACGGCTTGTCTGATGGCGCGGACGGCGCTTGTCCTGCTGATGCAGATGATGAAGAAAAAGGCAAGCCGCGCCATTTCCTTCGAACACATGGTGACGACGGATGCGAAGGGGCGGCGCTTTTTATCGCTGCTCGTCAGTGTAGATGAGCCGGAGCTCCATCTACACCCTTACCTGCAGCGGGCGATGCTTTCTTTCTGTCACATGATCCTGTCGAATGAGGAGCCGTTTTTTTTGAAGCTGGTGCAGACGCTTCTGGGCGTCGATGGGCTTTCGGGGCAGCTCTTTGTCGTGACGCATTCGACAGATGCGCTGGTGAATGATTACCGGCAGATCATCCGCCTCTATTGGGATGAGAAGAAACTGGTGCAGGCCGCCTGCGGTGCCTCATTTCATTTTGACAGGGAAATCGAGAAGCACCTCATCATGCATTTTCCAGAGGTAAAGGAAGCGCTCTATGCGAGGGCGGCGGTTCTTGTCGAGGGTGAGACTGAGTATGGTTCCTTTGCTGGATTTGCAAAGACGCTGGGGATCCGCTTCGACCACTATGGCATCTGCCTCATCAATGCGAGGGGCGAGAGCTCGATCTCAAAGATCGCTTCCCTCATCCGACGTTTCCATGTGCCTGTCGTCTCGCTCTATGATCGCGATGTGATGGGGGAACACAAAAAGAGTGCGGGTGTCTTCTATACGGACTATATCTGCTATGAAATGGATGTCGTGAAGGCATGCCTTTCCCGGAATGGCCGACGTTTTTTAGATGCGGTCATCGCAGATATCACGGAGGGGGGAAATCTTGTGAGTTCAGCGCTTGTCAAAAAGGCAGGCGCAAAGCTCGCCATCCCAAAGGGCTACTATCCGCCAAGAAAATTGTCGAATATCAATCCCAGAGATGAGAAGGCACTCGAGTTTTATTATTTTGCATGGCTTTATGGGAATAAAGGCGTCATCATCGGGCGCTCGCTCGCCGACCATTTGGGAAAGGATTTCATCCCGCCCGCTTTCACTAAAGTGATTCTGGCGGCGGTGGGAGCGAGTGAGAGGTAAGGGAAAGTCCTTGGGGCGTGCCGTCCCTTGATGGCGTGCGAAAGAGGGGGAGCGGGTTCTACAGGTTCAGAGGGTTCAGCGGGGGTGGTGCGGCGCATAAAAATATGGAAGCGCCGCGGAGATTTTGAACTAGGGGAACGCTGATTAAATCACAGAATCAGATTTCATATGGATTTTTATACATAGTGTCGTCGACATCCTCCTTAAATAGCTCGCTATTCGCGCCCCCTGTCTCCTCGCTCTGTATAAAAATCCAAGGATGAAATCCGATAACGATTTAATCAGTGTTTTCCTAGCGGTTTTCTCGTATCGCCAGCCTAATCCCTAGCCACCAGTCACCAGTCACTCATCCCTGCTTTCAAACTTTACGATATGTGCTTAGGGAAACGCTGATTGGGAGGAGCGATCGAGTCGGTGCTTTCTTAAATCCCATGCTCTCTCCATAATAAAAATTTAATACCCTTATGCTATTGAAAAAGTGTGAATTACCCTTTATGATTATAGGGATAACTATTTATCATAGAATCCCATTCTATGCGTTGATTCAAGGAGGCCGGCATGAGCACGATTTCACTACAAGGCCGCAGTGTTCTTGGGCTAGCTGATTTCACAGCCGAAGAGATTGAGCGGATCTTAGAAGTAGCAGCACAGATGAAAAAAATTGTGTTATCTGACAATAAGAAAAAAGATTTCCTGAAAGGCAAATCTATCGTAACAGTGTTTTCCGAAGCATCTACCAGAACTCGTAGTTCTTTCGAGCTTGCCGGTAAGTATTTGGGAGCCGACGTGATCAACATTACAAAGAGTGGCAGCTCGATGACGAAGGGTGAAAGTATGCGAGACACATTGCTGACCGTTTCCGCGATGGGAGTGGATGCAGTGGTCATTCGTGATTCTTCTGAAGGGGCTGCTCTTTTTGCGTCCAAGGTCATGAGCCCTAAGGTGAAGGTGCCGGTCGTGCTGAATGCAGGCGATGGCGCCCATGCGCATCCGAGCCAGGCGCTTCTGGAGCTCTTCACCATGAAGGAAGCAGGAAAGAAGATCAAAGGGATGAAGTATGTCATCATCGGTGACGTGCTGCATTCCCGTGTCGCAAGAAGCGATATCATAGGTTTCACAAAGCTGGGAGCCGAAGTGCATCTGGTGGGACCGCGTACACTGGTCCCGAAGGAACTGGAAGCGATGGGCTGCATCGTGGATGATGATCTGGAGACGGCTTTGAAAGATGCGGATGCGATCAATATCCTCCGTATCCAGCTCGAAAGAGCGGCTGGCGGATTCATCCCGACGACCCGTGAATATGCACGCCTTTTCGGTATCAATCAGAAGCGTCTTGCACTTTGCAAGCCGGATGTGGCAGTGATCCATCCGGGCCCGATGAACAGAGGCATTGAAATCGGTTATGATGTAGCCTACGATGAAGCATCCTGGATTCAGGAAGAAGTCAGAAATGGCGTAGCTGTACGTATGGCTTTGGAATATTTGACACTGACGGAGGGGAAAGACATTGATGCTCTTAATTAAGAATGGTACCATCGTAAACCCGGCCAAGCACCAGCATGAAGTGACAAATATCCTGGTGGAAGATGGGAAGATCAAGGAAATCGGCCAGAATGTCAGCGCGGCTGGCAAAGAGGTAGAAGAAATCGATGCGAAGGGACTTTTCGTCACACCGGGTCTCATCGATATGCATGTCCATCTGCGTGAACCGGGACAGGAAGCCAAGGAAGATATTTATACAGGCACACAGGCAGCGGCTGCCGGCGGCGTGACCCGTGTCGCGACTATGGCGAACACGAAGCCTGTCATCGACAATGCGGCGGTTTTGCGTGATGTGAAGCACCGCGTAGCTGAGACTGCTGTCGTGAAGGTTTCCGTGATCGGCTCGATCTCCAAGAATCTCGAAGGCAAGCAGCTCTCGGAAATGGGGGATATGGCAGCGGATGGCGCTGTCGCTTTCTCGGATGACGGACACTATGTAGAGAGTGCGAATTTCATGCGCCGCGCCATGGAGTACGCAGATCAGCTCGGCAAGATGGTCATCGACCATGCGGAAGATATGACGATGTGCGGACACGGCTTTATGAATGAAGGCAAGGTCTCCTATGCGATGGGCGTCACCGGACGTCCGGCGACAGGGGAAAATATCGCAGTCGCTCGCGACCTGCTCCTTTCGGAGCTGACCGGCTGTCATATCCACATCGCGCATGTATCGAGCGGCAAGGCCGTCGATCTGATCCGCGAGGCTAAGGCGAAGGGTGTGAACTGCTCGACAGAAGTCACCGCGCAGCACCTCTATTTCACCGACGAATGGCTGAAGCACTATGAAGCGGCTTTCAAAATGGCGCCGCCGCTGCGCACGGACGAAGACAGAAAAGCGCTGATCGAAGGTCTGAAGGATGGCACCATCGACGCCATCATGACGGACCATGCTCCGCACTGCAATGAAGAAAAGGATGTCCCCTTCAACTGTGCGCCGAACGGCATCGCAGGTCTTGAGACCTCTCTTGCCTCGACGCTGACGGTGCTCTACCATCAGGAGGGCTTCACCATCGACAAGATCGTCGAGCTGATGAGTGTGAACCCGGCAAAGCTCCTTGGCATCGAAGGCGGCGTCCTGACAGAAGGCGCTCCGGCAGATATTACGCTGATCGATCCGGATAAAGAATGGACTGTCCACGGACAGGATCTATATACGAAATCCCTCTTCACTCCTTATGAAGGGCTGACGCTGAAAGGCAAAGCGGTCATGACCATCGTGGATGGAGAGATTGTCATGAAAGAAGGAAAGGTGCTCAAATGAAAGGCCTCTTGATTTTGGAAAACGGCGCCCGTTTCGAAGGCGACCTCTTAGGCTCTGTCGAAGGGCTGGGGGAACTGGTCTTCAATACCGGCATGACAGGTTATCAGGAATGTTTCACCGATCCGTCCTATGAAGGGCAGATCCTCACCCTGACCTACCCGCTGATCGGTAACTATGGCGCGAATGATCTTTTCATGCAGAATAGAAAGCCGGCAGCAGCAGGCTTCGTCCTTGACCAGATCGCAGAGCATCCGTCGAACTGGGAATGCAAGGAAAAGATCACCGATTTCATCGAAAGATACCATGTACCCTGCCTTTACAATGTCGATACCCGTGCCGTGACACGCATGGTCCGTACCCAGGGCGTCATGAAAGCGATCATCGTTTCGGCAGACAGAAGCGATGCATTCATTGCCGAAGAACTCGCAAAGCCGCTCCACAGAGATCAGGTAGAGCGCGTGACGACCGACTATCCCTATACCTATGGTGACGGGAAATATCAGGTCTCCCTGCTCGACTGCGGCCTGAAAAAGAATATCCTCGTCTCGCTTGCGGCCAATGACTGCACTGTCCATGTCTTCCCGGCGCATACATCTGCCGAAGAACTGCTGGCAGGAAATCCGGACGGCATCTTCCTCTCTCCTGGACCGGGGGATCCGCAGGATGTGCCATTCGTCGTAGAGACCGTCAAGAAGCTCATCGGAAAGAAACCGATCTTCGGCATCTGCCTTGGTATCCAGATGCTCGCGACAGCACTCGGTGGTCACACCTTCAAGCTGCCCTTCGGGCATCGCGGAGCGAACCACCCGGTCAAGGATCTTCGCACGGGCCGTGTCTATATCACCAGCCAGAACCATGGTTATGCGATCGCCGATGACGACCTTCCGGAATGCATCGAAGTCACCCACAGAAGCGTCAATGACGACACCATCGAAGGCATCCGTCACAAGACCCTTCCGATCCAGGCTGTCCAGTACCATCCGGAAGCCTCCCCGGGACCGAAGGATAATTTCTATCTCTTCACCGAATTTACCAAGGCCATGGAGGAATTCAAAAAATGATCAATAAAGACGTGAAGAAAGTCCTCGTCATCGGCAGCGGCCCGATCGTCATCGGACAGGCTGCGGAATTTGACTATGCCGGTACCCAGGCCTGCCGTTCCCTTCGTGAAGAGGGCGTCGAAGTCGTCCTGGTGAACAGCAACCCGTCCACCATCATGACAGACGTGGATATCGCTGACCGTGTCTATATCGAACCGATCACTCTGCCATTCGTGACAGAAGTCATCAAGAAGGAACGCCCGGACGCACTGCTCGCGACACTGGGCGGGCAGGTCGGCCTCAACATGGCGGTCCAGCTCTCGGATGCCGGTGTCCTCGACCAGTACGGCGTGAAGCTCCTGGGCTCTTCTCTCCATGCGATCAAGCATGCGGAAGACCGTGAACTCTTCAAGGCTGCAATGGAAGAGATCCATCAGCCAGTCCCGGAATCTGAAATTTTTGAAGAACTGGAACCAGCCATCGCCTTTGCGGATAAGATCGGCTATCCGGTCATCATCCGTCCGGCATACACCTTAGGCGGCACAGGCGGCGGCATCGCGCATGATCGCTACGAAATGGAAGAGATCGCGAACCGTGGTATCAAGCTCTCCCCGATCAATCAGATCCTCGTAGAACGCAGCATTGCCGGCTGGAAAGAAGTCGAATTCGAAGTCATGCGAGACAGTGCGGACAACTGCATCATCGTCTGCGCTATGGAAAATATCGATCCTGTCGGTGTCCATACCGGTGACTCCATCGTCGTCGCTCCGACCCAGACGCTGACCGATGGTCAGTATCAGATGCTCCGTACCGCATCTCTCGACATCATCCGCTACCTCAAGATCGAAGGCGGCTGCAATGTCCAGTACGGCCTTGACACCAAGACGAACCAGTACTACGTCATCGAAGTCAATCCGCGTGTCAGCCGTTCCTCCGCGCTCGCATCGAAAGCCACCGGCTACCCGATCGCGAAAGTCGCAGCGAAGATCGCCCTCGGCCTGCACCTCGATGAGATCACCAATGCCATCACCGGCAATACGAAAGCCTGCTTCGAACCATCCATCGACTACGTCGTATGCAAATTCCCGCGCTGGCCATTCGAAAAATTCACCCTCGCAGATCGTGCCATCGGCACCCAGATGAAAGCGACCGGCGAAGTCATGGCACTCGACCGCACGCTCGAAGGCTCGCTCCTGAAAGCCCTCCGCTCGCTGGAAGTCGGGGAAGGCTACCTGCACCTGAAGAAACTCGACGGACAGTCCCTCTATGATATCCGCTGCCTGCTCTCCCGCATCGATAACGAAAGGATCTTCGTCCTTGCCGAAGCCTTGCGCCGCGGCATCGAACCGGAAGAGATCAACCGCATCACCAAGATCGACCTCTTCTTTATCTACAAGATCCAGAACATCATCAAGATGGAACGCCGCCTCATGAAGGAAGGCCTCACCGAAGAGACCCTGAAAGCGGCGAAACGCATCCAGATGCCGGATGAAGCCATTGCACATTTCGCTGAAGTCACCCCGAAAGACGTCGAAAACTTCAAGAAGAAACTGGATTTCCATCCGGACTTCAAGATGGTCGATACCTGTGCGGCAGAATTTGAAGCGCACACCCCGTACTACTACTCCACCTACGGCGCAGAAGACGAAGTGAAGCCGCAGGGCAAGGGCTCTGTCGTCGTCTTCGGCTCCGGCCCGATCCGCATCGGTCAGGGCATCGAATTCGACTACTGCTCCGTCCATGCCTCCTGGGCACTGCGCAAGGCAGGAAAGAAATCCATCGTCATCAACAACAACCCGGAAACCGTTTCCACCGACTTCGATACCTCCGACTCTCTCTACTTCGAACCACTGACCGAGCAGGACGTCCTCGAAATCATCGACAAAGAAAAACCGGAAGGCGTCATCTGCCAGTTCGGCGGACAGACCGCCATCAACCTGGCGACCCCGATGGCCAAGCGCGGCATCCGCATCATCGGTTCTTCGAATGAATCCATCGATATGGCCGAAGACCGCGAACGCTTCGACACCCTGATGGGACAGCTCGGTATCGCGCGCCCGAAGGGCTGTCTCGTCGAGTCCGTCGAAGAAGCGATGGCAAAGACGGAAGAGCTGGAATACCCGCTCATCGTCCGCCCGAGCTATGTCCTTGGCGGCCGCGCGATGCAGATCGTTTACGATCAGGCAGAACTTCGCCAGTACCTGAAAGAAGCCGTCGTTGCATCCCATGAACATCCTGTCCTCATCGACCAGTACATGGTCGGTCGTGAAGTCGAAGTCGATGCCATTTCCGATGGCAATGACGTCTGCATCCCGGGCATCATGGAACAGATCGAACGCTCCGGCGTCCACTCCGGCGATTCCATCGCTGTCTACCCGCCGCAGCACCTCTCGCAGGAGATCATCGAGACACTGACCGATTACACCAGAGAGATCGCCAAAGCCATGAACGTCAAGGGCCTTGTGAATATCCAGTTCATCGTGGTCAAAGACAAGGTCTATGTCATCGAAGTCAATCCGAGAGCCAGCCGTACCGTACCATTCATGAGCAAGATCACTGGCATCAATATGGTCGAATACGCGACCCGCATCGCGCTCGGCGAAAGCCTCAAAGACACCGGCCTTCCGCTCGGCCTCGTCCCAGATAAAGGCTATGTCGCGATCAAAGCACCGGTCTTCTCCTTCTCGAAGCTCGGCCTCGTAGAGATCAAACTGGGACCGGAAATGAAATCCACCGGTGAAGTCATGGGCATCGGCCACACCTATCAGGAAGCCCTCTACAAGGCTGTCGTAGCCGCTCATCTCACCGTACCGGCAGGCGGCAATGTCCTCATCACCGTCTCCGACAGAGATAAGCCGGAAACTGCCGAACTCGCCAAAGGCTTCGTAGAGCTGGGCTACCACCTCATCTGCACCTCCGGCACTGGCGCTTATTTCGAAAAACTCGGCATCCCGGTCGAGATCATCAAGAAGATCCATGAAAAAGGCGAAAACTGTGAGAAGTACCTGAAGTCCGGCCGTGTCGACATGCTCGTGAATACCATTTCCTATGGCAGCCAGATCGAGCAGGAAGGCTATGACCTGCGCCGCATCGCTGTCGAGCTTGCGATCCCCTGCATCACCTCCCTCGATACCGCGAAGGAAGTCCTGCGCGTCATGGCAGCTTCTTCGAGCGAACCGCATGTCGAAGCCATTCAGGACTATGTGAAGGAGAATTGATATGGCAGGCTATGTAGAAAAAGGCCGCATCCTCACCCATGAGCTGGTCGGCCCCTCGATCTGGCGCATGCGCCTCGAGCTCCCGCTCATCGCAAAAGACGCAAAGCCCGGTCAGTTCATCCATGTGAAGGTGAATGATCCCACCTGCATCCTGCGCCGCCCGATCTCTATCGCCGGCACAGAACCGGGGAAGGGCATCCTTGAGATCATTTACCGCATCGTCGGCAAAGGCACCGAAGCCATGTCCCACCTGAAAGCAGGAGACGTGGTCGACTGCTTAGGGCCGCTGGGCACCGCCTTCGATATGGATAAAAATCATATCGTCGGCATCGGCGGCGGCGTCGGCATCGCGCCGATCCTCTTCATGGCAAGGAAAGCAAAGCCGGGCCAGATGACTGTTGTCATCGGCGGACGCAACAAAGAAGAAGTCTTCTGGAAAGACCTTTTCCCCAAGACTCTGAAAGAGCTCATCGTCACCACCGACGATGGCTCCTATGGGATCAAAGGATTCTCTGTCTCCGTCCTCCCCGAGCTCTTTAAGAATGGAAATGTCGATGAAGCCTGCGTCTGCGGACCCGGCATCATGATGCGTATCACCGCGCAGATGGCGAAAGAAGCAAACGTCCCCTGCGAAGTCTCCATGGAGCGCCGCATGGGCTGCGGCATTGGCACCTGCCTCGGCTGTGTATGCGACAGAGCTGATGGCAAAGGTCACTACAAAGTCTGCGTGGATGGCCCTGTATTCAAAGCAGAGGAGGTCGTATTATGAGCTCTTTAGCTGTGAATTTCCTTGGCATCCCGATGGCAAGTCCGTTGATCGGTGCCTCCGGCACCGTCGGCTTCGGCCTTGAGCTTGCCAAGTTCATCGATATGAAGGAGATCGGTGCCATTTCCGGCAAGGGTCTTGCACCGACGCCATGGACTGGCAATAACGGTACCCGCATCGCGGAAACCACCTCCGGCATGCTGAACTGCATCGGTCTGGAAAATCCGGGCGCGCCGTACTTCCTCGAGCACTACCTTCCGGAAGTGAAGAAACTCGGCTGCCCCTACATCGCGAACATGGTCGGCAAATCCGTCGAAGAATACGCCGAATGCGCGAAACTCCTCTCCGTCCCCGGCATCTCGGCGCTCGAAGTCAATATCTCCTGCCCAAATGTCAAGGTCGGCGGCGCAGCCTTCGGCACGGACCCTGCGCAGGCAGCGGCAGTCACTAGAGCCGTGAAGGATGCGACAGATCTTCCTGTCATCGTGAAGCTCTCTCCGAATGTGACTGACGTAGTCACCATCGCCAAAGCTGTCGAAGCGGCAGGCGCAGATGCGATCTCTCTCATCAATACCCTCCTCGGCATCGCTATCGATACCAGAACAAGAACCCCGATCCTCGGCAATGTCACCGGCGGCCTCTCCGGACCGGCGATCAAGCCCGTGGCTCTTCGCATGGTCTGGCAGGTCGCGAAAGCCGTCAATATCCCCGTCTGCGGGCTGGGCGGCGTCATGACCGGCGAGGACGTCGTCGAATTCATGATGGCAGGTGCGAAGACCGTTCAGGTCGGCACGGCAAACCTCGCTGACCCGACCGCCATGGCACGCATCGTCCGTGAACTCGACGCATGGTGTGATAAGAATGGCGTCAAAGACGTCAATGAGATCGTCGGCACGCTGAAAGCGTGACCGACAGATGATCAAGAAAAGGATCTGTGAAGAAATGAAGATTCATTTCTTCACAGATCCTTTTTACTTTGCTTTCATTTGGTTCAGGGTTCAAAGGGTTCAAAGGGGGTGGTGTGGCGCATTTCGTCATCCTGAGCGGAGAAAAAGGTCGTGTGTAAAAAAATGGCTTATCTGAAAATATGAGAACTGAGTCGAAGGATCTAAGTGCCGCGAAGTATAAAAACAGCCTTCCCCTCTAGGGGAAGGTGCCCCGCAGGGGCGGATAGGGGGACTATGGCATGAAAGACAGCTGGGATTAGGTTTTCCGGTCACTCCTATGAGAGGGGCAAGTCCACCGCGGCAGATGGAACGCGAAAATGAGATGATC
>DLZS01000004.1:0-11506 GCA_003447275.1 Dialister sp. | reverse complement strand
CCCCGCGGCAGATGGAACGCGAAAATGAGATGATCGTTATTTCACATCGCCTTTTTGCATGCGTGAAAAAGGCTCGCGATGCGTGGATGGGATCTCTTCCGTATAAGGACTTCAGGCGACGGGAAATCATATCACTTTGACACATCCTGTATAATAGAGATAGAAACCAGCTGGGGGAGCCCTAAGGGGCTGAGAGGCGCGAAGCGCTGACCCTTTGAACTTGAATCGGATCATACCGGCGTAAGGAAGCGGGCTCTATTTTGACAGAGTATCCGCCGGAGGCGGATTTTTTTATTGGAGGTTGACTATGACGCAGCTTGAAGCAGCAAGAGAAGGCATCATCACGAAGGAAATGGAAACAGCCGCACGTGAAGAGGGCGTGAGCGCAGAATTCATCCGCTCCGGCATCGCGGAGGGGACGATCGTCCTTCCGGCGAATATTTACCATACATCGCTCCATCCGTATGCGATCGGCAAGGGGCTTCGGACGAAGATGAATGTAAATCTGGGGATCTCTTCTGATGTATGTAACTATGACACGGAGCAGGCGAAGGCGAAGCTCGCCTGGGAGATGGGGGCGGAGGCCATCATGGATCTGTCCTGCTATGGGGAGACGGCGCCGTTCCGTGAATGGCTGGTGAAAAACAGTCCGGCATCCATTGGTACAGTGCCGATGTATGATGTGAAGGGCGTCCTTCACAAGGGGCTGAAGGATATGACGGCAGATGATCTCTTCTCTGTCGTGGAACGTCATGCGAAGGATGGCGTGGATTTCATGACGATCCATGCGGGGCTGAACCGTGAGACGGCGAAGCACATCATGAGAAATAAGCGCATCACAAATCTGGTCTCGCGCGGCGGCTCGGTGCTCTTTGCGTGGATGTACATGCATGGGAAGGAGAATCCTTTCTACGAACAGTTTGACCGTCTGCTGATGCTTTTGAAGAAATATGATGTTACACTGTCTTTGGGCGATGGATGCCGCAGCGGCTGTGGGCATGACTCGACAGATGCCGTGCAGATCTCGGAGCTGATCAATCTGGGCGAGCTGGTCGTGCGTGCGCGCAAGGCGGGGGTGCAGGTCATGGTGGAAGGCCCGGGGCATATGCCGATCTCGGATATCCGCATGAATGTGGAGATCGCAAAGAAGCTCACTCACCAGGCGCCTCTCTATGTCTTGGGACCGATCGTCACCGATGTGGCACCGGGCTATGATCACATCACCGCGGCGATCGGGGGGACGCTGTCGGCCGCATGCGGGGCAGACTTCCTCTGCTACGTCACTCCGGCGGAGCATCTGCGTTTGCCGGATCTGGATGATGTGCACGAGGGGATCGTGGCTTCGAAGATCGCCTGTCATGCCGCAGATCTCGCCAAGGGCGTGAAGGGCGCGGAAAAATGGGATGAAGAAATGAGCTGGGCACGCCACAAGGTGGACTTCCATCGCATGATCCCGCTCGCCATCGACCCGGGCAAGGCGCGTCGATACAGAGAGAGCAGCATCCCGGAGGATGAAGCGACCTGTACGATGTGCGGCTCCATGTGTCCGATGAAGACGCTCGATGAGATCTTGAATAACCGCAATGCGGAGGAGGATCCGTTTAAGGACTAAGACAAAGGCTGCGCCATATGACGCAGCCTTTTTTGATGCAAAGGGGGCAGCAGGTTCAACAGGGAAAGGGACAGCTTCGTTGCAAACATAAATGTGGGCGATACCTGAAAGAGGTATTTAATCAGTGCTTCCTTAGCTCCTCTCTTTCTGGTTTTTAAGCACCCATACATACGCATCATTTCCGCTTCCATGCACGCCGAGGATCTCGGGGGAAAAGTCAGGGAAGGCGCTCTTGTATTTCTGCAGGAAGAGGAAATAGGAAAGTGCCTCGTCCGTCCAGACCTCGCCGGGCTCTAAGACGGTGATACCGGGGGGATAGGGGAGGATCATTTCCAGAGATACGCGCCCTTTGGCTTTCGGAAGTGGGACGCGCTCGCGTGCTCCTTTGAGGAAGGCCTGATGGGCTTGTTTCCCGGTGAGCATGGCTTTGGGGAAATGCTCTTCATCGAAGAGCGCCTGCGTAAGACGGGCGGCTTCTTCCCGGCAAAGGAAGTCCTGATAGCGCAGGGAGAAGTCTTTCACCCCTTCGCTTTTTCGGCAGGTGAGCTGCGGCGTAAAGACGGACATTGGTGTATTGGCCTCATAGGCCGCTTCGCATTCCTGAAGAAGGGAGAGGAGGTGTTCCTGTTTTTCCTTCGTATCACCCGGCTCGATGAGGAAGAGGAGGGTGTGGAAATCAGATTTCTCCACTGTCACATGGCGGCTTTCGAGAAAATGGGAAAGAAGCGGTGCGGGGAGCGGGTCTGTCACGAGGAGTACCTTGCAGGGATCGGTGAGGTAGAGGTTTTCTGCGATATGGGAGAAGCCGTGCCAGGTGTCTTTGGGGGAAATCGCAAAGAAGGCGGGATCTGAGAGGATCTCTTCTGTCGGGTGGGCGTCCCAGGAAGCGGCGCGCACCGTGGGAGCGGTGAAGGGTCGAAGGAAGCGGCAACGCTTGAGGATGGATTTCTTCAGCTCTGTCGCCGTGATCGCGGCTTCTTGCCAGAGTTCCTTTCCTTTCTTCTGGTGCAGGTACGCATTCATTTCCAGCCCGGCAAGGAGCGGATAGTAAGGGGAGGTCGATATATGCATGAGAAAGGCAGCCTGCAGGACGTCATCCTCGAGATAGCGTGTCATCCCCCGCAGGTGGCTGTCCTTCTTGTGAAGCTGGCTCGTCATGGAGAATCCGGCAAGCTGCTTGTGGACGGACTGCGTCACAAGGATGCCGGGATCGTCTTTCGTCAGGGGGAAGGTGAGGACGGCAGAATCCTGAAGGAGTGGAAGAAAATTTTCGTAGCCGGCCCATGCGCTGTCGAAGAGGATGTAGTCGCAGAGTGAGCCGATGCGGCGAAGAAGCTCTCTGGCATTCAGAAAGAGGCCGTCATAGGTGGAGAGCTGGAGGCAGGCAAGGCGGTAGGGACGCTGCTTTTTTCCTGCGTCGGGCGAGAGCCTAGCCGCTTTCTTGCGGAGGCGGACGGGGTCAAGCGTTTCTTCCGTCAGTCCGCCGATGATGCCGCTTTCATTTCTCTCGGAGGCGAGATAAACAGGAAGTCCGCCGGCAGCGGCGAGTGCGGCCTGCGAGGCAGATTTGTGGTTATTCCTGTCGAAAAGAATGAGGTCGCCCTCTGAGACGAGCGCGCTGATCGCGATGCGGTTCGAGGCGGAGGTGCCGCCCAAGACGAAGAAACAGCGATCGCTCCCATACACGCTCGCAGCGAGGGCTTCTGCCTCTCCGGAGACGCCTTCGTGAGAGGACGGATCCCCGATGACGGAAGAAGAGTCCGAGATGTCCGCTGTAAAAGCCCCTTCACCGAGCGCACGGACGAAGGCAGCGCCTTCGGGCAAGGTACGGAAGAAGGCACCGCTGTGATGCCCGGGGGTATCGAAGTCGCAGCGACTTTCTTTGGCAAAATCCAGAAGTGTCTGGGTGAAAGGGGGAAGATGGAAATGTTCGGTCATTGAATTCAGCTCCTTTGTCTGTATTGTAACATAGTTTTGAGGGCGCTCATCGGGGAATTTGTCCTTAATGACGATGCAGGAGAAAATGATGCTTGCCATTCCCCGTGACCGGCGGGCAGCCCCTGCTCACTTCTACAATCCTATCAACAAATGATTCGATTTATGATAATATAATAGAGTACATTCATGATGGGGTGGTGCGCGCAAGGAGGCGGGAGCAATCGAAAAAGAATATCAGGTGAATCTCCCTGTCTTCGAAGGGCCGCTGGATCTTTTGCTGCACCTTGTGACGAAGAATCGGATCGATATTCACGACATACCGATCCATGAGATCACCGAGCAGTATCTCGCATACCTTAGGAGGGCGCAGGCGTTCGATCTGGAGCTGGCGAGCAGTTTCTTCGCCATGGCTTCGACGCTCATCTTCATCAAGTCGAGGATGCTGCTCCCGAAGCGGAGGCAGGAGGCAGACAATGAGACGGAAGACCCGAGAGCCGAGCTCGCGAGGTCACTCGAAGAATTCAAGCGGATGAAGGAGATCAAGGGACGCATCGAGGCGCTCATCGATGCCGAAAGGCCGTACTGGAAGAAAGAGCCCGAGGCTGTGAAGGGCGGGCTGTATCAGGGGCGGATCTCCCTCCTGAAGCTGCGCGCGGCCTTCCTCTCGCTCTATGACTCTCTCCATGAAGAGAAGGAAGAGATCCTCGCCCCCGAAGAGGTGTCGATGGAGCAGGAGATGGAGACGCTGAAAGAGACGCTCTCTTGCCTTCATCGTGTGGACTTCACGCAGTATTTCCGGCGGCTGAAGACACGCCTCCGCCTCGCCGTCACACTCGTGGCACTCCTTGAACTGATTCGCCTTGGCGAGGCTGGCGTGATCGAAGGCGCAGGGGGACTGGAAATTGTAAGCGGCGAAAGCGCAAAGAGGATCAGGAATGAGGAATGAGAACGGCATAAGGGGCTTGGCAGTGGGTATCCATATGCTGCGGTGCTTTCAAAGGATGATAGGCAAAGCCGCGCCCTCTGCGTCCGCTGAAGGTAAGAGACCTGCGGCTCCCATTCCTCTTGACCCTTGACCTCAAAAAGGACATTTATGACAAATACATTGCTTCAGCTGTCAGCGCTCATCGAAGCCTTTCTTTTTGCGAAGGGGAGCCCTGTCTCTCTGACCGACATGGCAAAGGCCGTGGGCGAAGACTCTCAGATGATCGAGAAAGCACTCACACTGCTGTCTGAAAAATATGAAAAGCCAGACTCCGGTTTGACGCTCCATCACACGGGCGCGGGGTACATGCTGGCGACAAAAAAGAAATATGACACCTGGCTCTCCTCCCTTCTGGGGAAACAGACGCCGCTCTCGGCTGCGGCGCTGGAGACGCTGGCGGTGGTGGCCTGCAAAGAGCCTGTGACGCGAGTCGAGATCGAGAAGATCCGCGGCGTGACGGCAGGCCGTGTGCTGGGGCTTCTCATGGAGAAGGGTCTCATCGAAGAAAGAGGACGTCTGGATATCCCCGGACGGCCGATCCTTTATGGTACGACGAAGCGTTTCCTCGCCTGCACCGGGCTTTCCGATGTGAATGAGCTTCGGATGCGCTGGCGAGAAGGACTGGAAGAAGGAGAACTATTTTGAAAGAACGTTTACAGAAGGTATTGAGCCATGCGGGCATCTGCTCCCGCCGCAAGGCTGAAGAATTGATCGCAGCGGGACAGGTCCGTGTGAATGGCAAGGTCATCCGCGAGTTGGGGAGCGAAGCCGATCCTGTTTCCGATCGCATAGAGGTCGCCGGAGAACGCATCCGCCCTGAGCGGAAACGATATTTCCTCTTCTACAAGCCGGATAATGTCATCACGTCTGTCACCGACCCGCAGGGGCGGCGCACGGTCATGGACTATTTCAGAAATATCCGTGAGCGCATTTTCCCTGTCGGACGCCTTGACTATCACTCCGAAGGACTGCTCCTCATGACGAATGACGGCGAGCTCGACAACATCCTGACGCATCCGAAGCATGAGGTCAAAAAGGTATATGAAGTCACAGTCCGTGGGAAATATTCACTGAAGCTGGCAGATAAAATGTCGAAGGGCGTGCGCATCGACAGCGGAGTGACTGCACCGTGCGAGATCGAAGTCCTGGGCTATGACAAGGAGAAGAATAAGACAAAGGTACGTATGACGCTCCACGAAGGGAAGAACCGTGAGATCCGTAAAATGATGGCGGCGTTCCACTATCCTGTATTCGGACTGAAGCGCGTGCAGTACAGCTTCCTGACGCTTGCCGGCGTCTCCCGCGGGGAATACCGCCGCCTGTCCTTGGAGGAGGTCAAGAAACTGTATGAGCTCCACAAATAAAAAAATCGCCATCATCGGAGCCGGCGTGGCGGGACTTCTGGCCGCTGTCACGGCAGCGGATCGGGGAGCCAAGGTCATGCTCTTTGAAAAAATGCCGAAGGTCGGCCTGAAGATGGGCATCACCGGCAAAGGCCGCTGCAATCTGACAAACAGCGCGCCCATCATGGATTTTATAGGGAAGACACCGGGCAATGGGAAATTTCTCTACAGTGCCTACGAAGCCTTCTCGAATATAGACCTGCTGGAGCTGCTCCATGGCTACGGTCTTGTGACCAAGGTCGAGCGCGGCGGACGTGTCTTCCCTGCCAGCGATGATGCACAGGAGGTGCGCCACCTTTTCATGCGCCTTCTCAAAGAAAAGAAGGTCGAGCTTCACTTGGAGGAGCCGGTGTCTCATATCGTCGTCATAGACGGCAGAGCGAAGGGCGTTGTCACGAAGAAGGGACGCTATGATGCTGATGCCGTGATCCTGACGACCGGCGGCGCTTCGTACCCGCGTACGGGCTCGACGGGAGACGGGTATCGGATGGCCGGGGAGATCGGTCACAAGATCACGACCATACGTCCTGCCCTCATTCCTCTCGTCACGAAGGAAAGCTGGCCGAAGGACCTGCAGGGGCTCTCGCTCAAGAATGTCACACTGTCTCTTTCCGCCGGCGGGCGCAGAAAGGCAGAGGAATTCGGAGAGATGCTCTTCACCCATTTCGGGATCACCGGCCCCATCGTGCTCTCCCTCTCAGATAAAGCCTCCCTCTGGCTCTCACAGGGACATCCCGTGGAAGCGACGCTCGATCTCAAGCCTGCGCTCACGCAGGAAATTCTCGATAAGCGTGTCCTGAGAGATCTGGAAAAGCATCACCTGAAGCAGATGGCCGGCGCTCTCGTTGAGCTTCTCCCGCATCGCATGATCGACGTCGTGCTCTCACTGGCAAGTATCCCTCGGGACCTTCCTGTCAGCGAGCTCAAGAAAGCCCAGCGCGCGTCCCTCGTGCAGAAGATGAAGTCTATGAAGCTCACCATCACAGGCACTCGTCCCATCGAGGAAGCCATCGTGACGGCCGGCGGCATCTCCGTCAAAGAAGTGAATCCGTCCACCATGGAATCAAAGAAAGTGGCAGGGCTCTACTTCGCCGGAGAAGTCCTTGACATCCACGCCTTCACCGGCGGCTACAATCTGCAGGCGGCCTTCTCGACCGGACATCTGGCAGCGGAAAGTGCAGCCGGCAGGGATGAGTAGCTGGTGACTAAAAGACTAGAAGACTAGAAGACATCAGACTACTGTATCGTCATTTCGAGCGAAGCGAGAAATCTCCCTTGCAGACCGCTAAACGAAGAATGAGTGAAAGCAGAAATACGTAACACAAAGACGTCGTTTCCCACCAGTGCCTATGTGATACTAACCGCGGTGCCATAGAGATGGAGGGCTACGCTCGGGATGACGATACGGGAAAGGGATATTCCCCCAAAAGTTTGAAAGCAGGGATGAGTGGCTAGGGATGAGGGATTAGAAATCTCAAGTGACTGCTGACTAAATACCACCTTCGGGCATTGCTACCATCTATACTCCGCGGCGCTACCATATTTTTATGTGCCGCACCGTCCCTGCCCTACCCACTGAACCCATAGAATCCGCGTCCCCTCTTTCGCCTGCAGTCAATGGAACGGCACGCCACAGAGGCTAACCATGAACCCTGAATCAACCATCAACCAATTCATATAAAGGAGATCATCATTTATGCGAAAATTATCCATCGCCATCGACGGCCCGGCGGGGGCCGGCAAGAGCAGCGTATCGAAGATCCTTGCATCACGCCTTGGCTATACCTATCTCGATACCGGAGCGATGTATCGCGCTGTCACCTATGAAGCCCTGAAGAAGGGTCTGACAGATCCGGCGGAGATCACTGCTATGACAAAAGCCCTCGATATGGAAGTGAAGCCCGGCATGGATGCCATGCACGTCATCGTGGATGGCGAAGATGTGACACCCTTCATCCGCACGCCGGAAGTCTCCGGGCATGTATCAGAAGTTTCCGCCATCGGCGGCGTGCGCACGGCGATGGTTGCCATCCAGCGCCGCCAGGCCGAAAAGGGCGGCATCGTCCTTGACGGACGTGACATCGGGACGACTGTCCTGCCGAAGGCCGATGTGAAGATCTTCCTCACCGCCTCCGTCCACACCCGTGCGCTTCGCCGCTTCAAAGAGCTCGAAGCCCAGCACCCGGAGCTTTCGCTCGAAGACATCGAAGCCGATGTGGCAAAGCGCGACTACATGGACAGCCACCGGGAGATATCCCCCCTGAAGCAGGCAGAGGACGCCATCCTTCTTGATAATGGCGACCTTACGCTCGAAGGTACCGCAGAAGCCATGATCGCCATCTGTGAAAAGAAATTTCCGGGGTTTAGCAAGTAAGTGACTAGTGACTAGGGATCAAAGACTGGACATAGAGATTGGGAGACATCAGTAGTCAGACATCAGAAATCTAAAATCTGAAGTCTAAAGTCTTATAGCCTCCCTGTCTTCTTGCGCTTTATCAACGGCAAACGGCTAACAGCCGACCACCATTTTCAAACGAGGTGAATCCTATGGGCTATGCTATTGTCAGAGCCATCTTAAATTTCTTCTTCTTCGTCATCTTCGGTCTCAAGGTCGAAGGGCGGGAGAATGTGCCAAAGACTGGGGCCATCATCGTTGCGCCGAACCATAAAAGCTACTGGGATCCCCCTGTCGTCGGCGTGGCTTTTAATACCCGCATCATCCACTACATGGCGAAAGAAGAGCTATTCAAAAATCCATTCTTCGGCTGGCTGATCCGTCAGTTCGGCACTTTCCCGGTGACGCGCGGCAGCGTCGATCGCGCTGCTGTGCGTCAGGCCATCAAGGAGATCAAGGAGGGCAATCCCCTCGGCATTTTCCCGGAAGGCACCCGCATCAAGAGAGAAGGGCTCGGCCGTTTCCACACGGGCATGGCATCCCTTGCGCTCATGACCGGCACTCCGGTCATTCCTGTCGCCGTCCTTGGCACGATGGATCTGCCTCGTAAGAATGGTCCGTTGGCCGTCCTCATCGGAAAGCCGATCGAGGTTAAAAAGCAGCGCCCGACCGACGAGAAGGTGGCCGAGCTCAATGACATCGTGAAGGCAGAGATCAAGAAGCTGATGGATGACTATAAAAAATGAGCGGCAGCTGGTAACTAGGGACTGGTAGCTAGGGATTAGTGGCTAGGGATTAGGGATTAGGAGTCTCAAGTGACTAGTGACTGGAATGCCAGCACAAGGCATTGCCATTATTTATACTTCGTGGCGCTTCCATATTTTTATGCGCCGCACCACCATTTTGCATTTCTCATTTCTAATTTCTCATTCAATCGAGGCTTTCAAACGTAATCAAGGGGCGAGCCGCCCCATGGGCGAACCCTGAACCCTGAACCCGGAACCTTATCTTGCTATTGAACTTTTCTATTTCAAATATAATGCCTGCTCTATAGCGGGCGCTTCAATTGAGAATCAAAATCATGGAAATCTATAAATCGAAAGTGATGGGCTTTTGCTACGGCGTGAAAAGAGCCATGAAAATCGCGGAAAATGCGGCAAATTCGGGCATTAAAGCCGTTACCTACGGTCCCATCATTCATAACCCGCAGGTGGTCGGAAGGCTTTCTGAAAAAGGCGTCTATCCGGTGGACGATCTGGACACTTTGACAGATGAAACTGTAATAATTCGCTCGCACGGAGTGGGCCCTTCGTGCTATAATAAGCTCAAGTGCAAAAATCTGGCCCTAATGGACGCGACGTGCCCTTTCGTCAAAAGGAACCAGGAGATCACCAAAGACCTCGTGGCTGATGGAAAGACCGTCGTACTCATCGGTGAAAAGAAGCACCCGGAAATGAAGAGCGTAGCGGAGTGGGCAGTGGGTCATTCCTTCCAGGTAGAAACCCTCGAAGATGTAGACCGGCTTCCAGACATGGAAGAGGCGCATATCGTCACGCAGACCACATTTTCGGTGGCTTTGGCTGACCAGCTGGTGCAGGCGATCCGGCAACGGATCCCGCATGTGTTTCTTCACAAATCCATTTGTGATGCGACCATGCAGCGACAGCGGGCGGCGCGTGAGCTGGCGAGGAAAGTAGATGTGATGATTGTCATCGGCGGGCGCAACAGCGCTAATACCAGCCGACTGGCAGACGTATGCAGGAGCGAAGGCGCCTGCGTTCATCATATCGAAACGGCAGAGGAACTAAAATCTGAATGGTTCCAAACCCGGGACAAGATTGGCATCACCGCCGGTGCATCCACACCGGACTGGATCATAGAGGAGGTAGTTTTTATTATGGAAAACATGAAAGAAATGCTGGAACAGGAAGAAATGAACCTGGACGTGCATAAAGGCAGTGTAGTAGAAGGGGAAGTTGTCGACGTACTCGACGACAAAGCCTATATTTCCTTCGGCTACAAAACAGAAGCTGTACTGCAGGCTCATGAATATGCATACCCGGCACCAGCATCTCTGAAGGACGTACTCAAAGCTGGCGACAAACTTCGTGTACAGATCGTCAGCGGTGTCAAAGAAGACAGCACCATTTACGTATCCAAGATCAAAGTTGATCGTCTCGCTGACTGGGACGTTGTTGAAGAAGCTTTCGAAAAAGGCGAAGCTGTCGAATGCGAAGGCATCGAAGCTATCAAAGTTGGCCTGCTCGTTCAGCTGAAGTCCCTCCGCGGCTTCATTCCGCTGTCTCAGGGCGACCTGCGCTTCGTTCACTCCCTGCAGAATCTTGTCGGACAGAAATTCCCGGCTAAGATCCTCGAAGTCGACCGCGCTAAGAATAGACTGGTTCTCTCCCGCAAAGCAGTACTGGAAGATGCCAGAAACAATGAAATGGATGAAATCGAAGCTGCTTATGAAAACGGCGACGTTCTTCAGGGCACTGTCAAGAAGATCATGCCATACGGTGCTTTCATCGGCATCAATGGCGTAGAAGGCCTGCTCCATATCTCCGATATCTCTTGGAAGAAGATCGGTAAAGTGGAAGACGTCCTCAAACCAGATCAGGTTATCGACGTCAAGATCAAATCCTTCGATCGTGAAAAACAGAGAATCTCCTTCTCTCACAAAGACTGCCTCCCGAATCCATGGGAAACCGCTGTCACCAACCACGCTGCTGATGATATCGTAGACGCTAAAGTCGTCAAGATCCTGGAATTCGGCGTTATCGTTGAACTCGAAGACGGCCTCACCGGTCTGCTCCACATCAATGAAATGACCGATGACCACAACAAGAAACCGGGCGACATCTGCCAGGTCGGCGATGATCTGAAAGTCAAGATCATCAACATCGACGAAGCTCGCAGAAGAATCTCCTTCTCCCTCGTCGAAGCACCGGCTCATGATGCTGAATAAGAGAAAATGATAAAAACCGCATTGCGAGAAGCGCAATGCGGTTTTTTATTGGCTCGGATAGGACATCTCATAAGACATCGCTATAGCCGTCGGTGGTTTTAAGGGGATCATGGGATGGGTGGAAGTGAAAAGCGGCTTAGTGTAAAATTTTACTCGGTAGGGGAATTTTTCCAGAAACAATGAAAGAGGAAAGCCTCCCTTTGAG
>DLZS01000066.1:0-2796 GCA_003447275.1 Dialister sp. | reverse complement strand
GATAGCAGGTTTCCCGTTTGGAATTTCCAATCATTGACCGCTAAGCCGCGAATGACAAAGATTTCTCGCTTCGCTCGAAATGATGATACGAAGTCGCGCTTTGCACAATTGTCATACTGACCGCTGCGTAGAAGGGTGCCTCTTCGAGGCACATCTATCCTGCGCCTTCGGCGCGCCCCTTCTCCAAGGGGCTACTCGTATGGCATGTAATACCGTGCTTTCGTTTCTCTTCCTGCGCATTTACTCGCATACGAGTGAGTCAAAGAGCCCACGGCTTCGCTTCCGATGACGATGCGGAGCAGCGCTTTGCACTGTTGTCATACTGGTCGCTGCGTAGAAGGTTGCCTCTTCGAGGCACATCTATCCTATCCTGCGCCTTCGGCGCGCCCCTTCTCCAAGGGGCTACTCGTATCATATGCAATATTGTACTTTCATTTCTCAGCCCGCTCGTTACGTCGCATACGAGCGCGGCAAAGATCTCTCGACTTCGCTTCCGTTGACGATATGGAGTAGCGCTTTGCACAGTTGGCATACTGGTCTCTGCGTAGAAGGGGTGCCTCTTCGAGGCACATCTATCCTGCGCCTTTGGCGCGCCCCTTCTCCAAGGGGCTACTCGTATGGCATGTAATACTGTGCTTTCGTTTCTCTTCCTACGCATTTACTCGCATACGAGTGAAGTAAAGATCCTACGGCTTCGCTTCCGATGACGATACGGATAGATGTGCCTCTTCGTATCGCTCTATCCTGCGCCGTCTCCAAGGGGCTCTCAGTTGGCGTGTCATACCGTAACGTTCTTTTATACGCTCCCATTAAAAAGATCCCGCCGGAGCTGATGCTTCAGCGGGATCTTACAAATAGTTCTCTTTCTACTGTTCACTCTTCCCCATTTCGCAGATTTTTCTGGCGGTATCGAGCCATTCCTGGCGGATGCTTTCCGGAGCGAGGACGTTGACGTTAGCCCCCTGGGAGAGGAGCCACATGAGGATGCCTTCGCCAAGGACGTCAGCGCTGATGCTCCAGCTGCCATCGTCGCGCTTTCTCGCTTTCGCGGTTGGCAGCCGGTCGAGGACAGCTTCCAGGGAGAGGCCTTTATAAATGAATTCGAGGTGGATCTTTTTCCCCGAGTACATAAACTGGACGCGGTTCTTGAATTCTCCTTCGCGGAAGCGGTCGATATAGGGTTCTTCGAAGGTCTTTTCTGTGTCGATGACGCTTGTCATGCGGTCCAAGCGGTAGATCTTGAGCGGGCTGGTGGCGCCGGTCTTGATGCCTCTGTCGGGACGGGCGGCGACGTAGAAATAGAATTCGGAGAACAGGATGCCGAGCGGACGGGCGGCGTGCGGGCTGCTGGTCTCTGCACTGATTTTTTTATAGTCGAATGCAATGACGTGGTGCTGGTGGATGGCGCGCGTGATCTTCCAGAGAAGGTCCATGTCTGGATTCTTGTGATTGGGCTCTGCGTATTCGAAGAGTTCGTTCTTGATGTACTCATCGATCTCTGTCCGTTCTTCGGAGGAGGCCAGGTTTTGCAGAAGGCGCTCAAGAAGTGCTTTCATTTCTACTTTATGGAAGGCTTTGCTCGAAAGGAGGATCTTGCAGACGGCGAAGAGCTCTCCGCTCGTGAGGTATTCACCGCCTTCATTGATCATCTTGTAGACGCCTTCTTCGCGGCTGTGAATGAGCCGGCGATGGATGCCGTCGCTTTCTTCCAAAGCGGCAAGGCAGCCGCGGATATCTGCGAAGTAGCGGCTGACGGTCCTCTCATTGACCTTGAGCTTGGCGGCAATCTCTTCTCTCGTGACGCCGCGGCCACGCATCAGTATATTCCATAAGCAGAGGATACGCTCTACTTTTCTGTCTTCCTTTAACAGGTTATTTCCTCTTCTAGGCATAAGTTACCACCTTTCTTTGAAGCCTATCTGCTTCCTATCAACTCTCATTTTATTTATTATACCGCAAGAAATCCAATTCTCCTACTTTTTTACTATCTGCTTTTCTCTTTTCTATGATATAGTAGGTGTATGCGTTAAAGGCAGGATGAGGAGATCGTGCGATCTCCGCTGCTGCCTGTTCAAAAAAATGAGGAGGCGCATTTATGGATGCGATCAAATGTCTGATTTCCAGAAGAAGTATCAGGGAATATACGGATCAGCCGGTCACGGAAAGAGATATAGAGGATATCGTCATGATGTCTCAGATGGCTTCGTGCTGGGAGAATACGCAGCCGATCCGCTATGTGGCGGTGCTGGATCAGGAGCTGAAGGATCGCCTGGCCAAGGAATGTACGGTGGATTTCCCCTGGAATACGGAGAATATCCATGCGGCACCGGCGCTCATCGTGCTCTGCATCGTGAAGGGGCTGTCGGGCTATGAGCCGGATGGATCGTTCTCTACGAAGAAAGGGACGCACTGGCAGTCTTTTGATGCGGGCGTCGCGGCTGCTCATTTCTGTCTGGCAGCGAATGCGCTGAAGTTCGGTACGCTCATCATGGGGCGCTATGAGGAGGATAAGGTGAAGGAGATCCTTTCTCTGCCGGAGGAGTATGATGTGTCTGCGCTGATCGCGATCGGCCATCCGGCTGTCATTCCGGCGGCCAGTGAACGCAAGCCGTTGTCGGATGTATTGAGTGTAAGAAGCTAGGGAAACGCTGATTAAATCACAGAGTCAGATTTTACAAGAATTTTTATACATAGCTTCGTCATACCCTTCCTTAAATAGCTCGCTATTCTCGTCAGGTTATTCCTTGCTATGCATAAAAATTCAAGAGTGAAATCTGACAACGATTGAATCAGTGT
>DLZS01000050.1:1735-4476 GCA_003447275.1 Dialister sp. | reverse complement strand
ATCCCTAATCCCTAATCCCTAGTTTCTGGTCACAGTTACTCATCTTCCACGGTGAAGTACGCTTCGAAGCGTACTATACCGTCCTCCTGCGTGAAATTTTTATAGGCGTGGTGGGCATCTAGGAAGCGGGCGATGGAAACCATGCCGAAGCCATGGCCTTCCTTGTCTGCCTTGGGGTAGCCATTCTCATCAAAATGGATGGGCGTGTCGTATGGGTTCACGACGGAGAGTGCGATCTGATTTCCTTTCATAAGGAGCGTGAGGTCGACGGTGCGTTTCTCTTTGGGCATGGTAGCGGAGGCTTGGAGGGCATTTTCGAGAAGGTTCGCAAGTACGTAGGCGAGCGGGCTTTCGATGGAGGGAAGGCTCTGCGGGAAGGAAATTTTATGGCTGGTGCGGACGGAGAGTTCTTTCGCTTTTTCGAAATAGATAGAGATGATGGCGTTGATGATCGGATTCAGGCAGTAGGGGTGGGTGGCGGTGCGCTCTAAGTCTTCGTGAGAGCTTTCCAAAAGGGCAAGGGCTTCTTCTGTCTGTCCTTGCTGCAGGAGTCCGTGGAGTGCAAGGATCCGGTGGCGCAGGTCGTGCCGGAAGAGGGACATTTCTTTCCCGTTATCCTGCAGGATCTGGGCATAGGATTGGAGGAAGGAAATGGATTTCTCCATCAGGTGGTTTGCACTTTGGATATTCGTCAAGGTCTCGAAGTCTTTCTTTTCCAAAATGAGGTAGCGGTTGAAGGCGATGAAGAAAACAGTGAGGATAAGCCAGACAAAGAGTTTATCAGGAGACCAGAGCTTGCCAAGGAGACTTGTGGGGGTGGCGGCAATGACGAGCAGCATCGGGATGGCGGCCATATAGTAGGAGTAGGATTTTTCATTCATGAAGCGCTTCGAGGGCAGCATAGGGGAAAAGAGGTGGTAGGCACCGGGAAGTGTCAATGCAAGGAAGAAGTCATAGATGAGGAGATGCGGGATCAGGAGGTGCTCCGGTGGTATATTCGGGAAACAGAATAGTATACAGAGTCCCGATATGCCGTGGAGAGCAAACTGGTAGATGCCCTGCATGCCCAGGATGAATATTTGTGCGGCTTTAGCGGTGGGGAAGATAAAAAGCATCGAGAGAAAGAAGGGGATCCAGCCGAGTGCAAGACAGCACTTATACGTGAAGACATTGAGGCCGAGCTGGTCTATCAGGAGGGACTGCCAGCTCATATTGATGAGCAGGACGAGACAGTCCGCGTAAAAAAGGCGGCGTTTCGTCTTGTCGTCCATGATGCCCGCAAAGGGCATGTAGCGTACATAGGCTCCGCCCACCTGAAGGATGGCGATGGCAGAGACCAGAAGAAGGATATCGGTCATGGGTTTGCTCCTTATGAAATGAGTGCCCGGTGTTTCCTTAATCCGAGGGGCGTGCTGCCTCTTGATTGCGATGGAAAGTCTCGCTCGAATGAGAAATTAGAAATGAGGAATTAGGAGTGAAGGTGGCGGCTTCGCCGCGAATAGGATGGGCTGCGTTCCAAGCGTATCGTCATTGAAAGCGTTGCCGATCAATCTTCTTTGCAGACTGATGAGCGGTGAGAGCTTGAAAACCTAAAAACGCAGCACGAAGGCGTTTTTCCGTGCAGGGGCAGGAGGGATACTAATCGCTGTGCAACAAAGATCCCTCGGCTACGCTCGGGATGACAGGGGGACGGGTGTCTACCAGTCTCTTAGTCTCCCAGTCACCAGTCACTAGCTCTATCTCGACAGCAGAAACTGCATGTACTGCTGCTTGACTTCTTTCTTTTTCCGGCGGCTGATAGGGAGAGTCAGATCTCCTTTCAATAGGAAGGTATCCTCCTTCATGGCGGTGACGGCATTCATATTGAGAATGAGGCGATGGTAGGTCTCGAGGAAGCGCTCATCGGTAAGGAGAATGTCTGCCAGCTCCTGGTAGCTGTTCTGCGAGGCAAGGGTGCGGCCTTCGAGGTGGAGGATGGCGCCGCGGCTGCCCTGACAGTCCATGTAGAGGATGTGGCTGTAGGGGACGGAGAGGCATTCGCCGCCGGCGAGCTTTACGGTGAGCGTCTTTGCGGCGAGCGCATCCTCCGGGAGGAGGCGCGTCAGAAGGGTCTCGAGCTGCGGCGCATTTTCAAGGAGCGGCTTTAGTACGTAGCCGGAGGCGAAGACGTTGTAGCTTTCGAGTGCGTGGTCGCGGCTGGTGGTGAGGAAGATGATCCATGCGTCCTCATCGATGGCGCGGATCTCTTCGGCTACCTGCATACCGGTCATGCGGGGCATGTAGATGTCAAGGAGGATGAGGTCGTAGTCGCCTTTTTCAAAATTTTCCAGAAAGGATGGGCCGCTGGTGTAGGCTGAGATGGTGTAGTCGATGGGCGTCTGTCCTGACCTTTTCTGAAAATAATGTGAGAGGCACATACGGATCTCTTTGAGATCAGCCGGATTGTCGTCGACCGTTGCAATGCGTAACATAAAAATCTCCCCTTCCCTTTATGTATCTATATTATAAAGGAAAGAGGAGGGCATGTGAATGAAAATTTAGAAATGAAGGCGGCTTCGCCGAGATCGATGAAGAGGTCGCAGCGGTTCTGGCATTCGTTATCTCACATATGACGTTTCTCGCCGCTCAGGATGACGAAACGGGGCGATGTTCGAAGGTCTCTTGAGCGCAGGTTTACCCCGTATCGTCAGCCTTCCCCTCTAGGGGAAGGTGCCCCGCAGGGGCGGATAGGGCACAGGCGG
>DLZS01000050.1:348-1426 GCA_003447275.1 Dialister sp. | reverse complement strand
TTTCTCGCTTTGCTCGAAATGACAATGAGAGAGAGCTGCCAGTCACTAGTCACCCGTCCCTGGTCCCGCGTTCCGGTCAGGCACACAAAAGGCCCGTCGGGGCATTTCCATTTTGGGGAAGATGCTCCGATGGGCCTTTCATGGCGCATAGCCAGCGGCTATCAGAAGGCCGGAACGAGGCCGTCGCTGAAGTTGTCATTGATGTATTTCTTGACATCCTCAGACTGGAAGATCTTGACGAATTTCTGGTAGGTCGGGTTCTCTTTATCCTGCTCGCGGGCTGCGATAATATTGACATAAGGCGAGGTATTGTCTTCGGTCGCGAGGGCGGTCTTGGTGTCGAGGCTGGCAGCCTTTGCGTAGCCGGCATTGATGACAGAGATCGCTACGTCATCCAAGGAACGCGGGAGCTGCGGCGCTTCGAGCTCGAGGATCTCGAGGTGCTTCGGGTTTTCTGCGATATCACCGACGACAGCCTTGGTCGGATCGGTGCCTTCCTTCAGCTTGAGGAGACCTTGCTTATCGAGCAGGAGGAGCGCACGGCCGCCGTTGGATGGGTCGTTCGGGATGGAGACCCTGGCACCGTCCGGCACATCCTTCAGGTCTTTGTATTTGTTGGAGTAGATGCGCAGCGGAGCAAGATAGGTATTGCCGATGGAGATCAGCTTCGTGCCGTTCTTTTCATTGTAGGCTTCGAGGTACGGGCCGTGCTGGTAGGAGTTCAGGTCGATCTCGCCGGCAGCGAGGGCTGCATCCGGGGTGACATAGTCACCGAAGGCCTTGAGGTTCACCTTGAGTCCTTCTTTTTCTGCTTTCTTTGCGACGAACTCCATGACCTGTTCCGAATAGCCGGAAGTGATGCCGACGGTGATCTCTTTCTTGTCAGCCGGTGCTTTGGATTCTTTCTTCTGGTCGCCGCAGCCGGCGATAGCGCCTGCAGCGACGAGGGCTGCGAGGGACAGTGCGATTGCTTTTGTCAGTTTCATAGTGAATTCCTCCTTGATAGGAAATGCGGGGCAATAAAAAAATCCCGCTCCCTGAAAGGGACGAGATACTTCGTGTTACCACCCAATTTTAT
>DLZS01000050.1:0-126 GCA_003447275.1 Dialister sp. | reverse complement strand
GTTACCACCCAATTTTATGTCCGAATCACTTCGGGACACCTTATGAGGTACGCCGGCGATAGCCTTGATACCTTGTCTCTATATCGGGAGATCCCGGGCTGCCTCATCATTCAGCATGCCAGGCTC
>DLZS01000122.1:3285-5554 GCA_003447275.1 Dialister sp. | reverse complement strand
TTCAACATAGCACGCTATACCGCTAGCATGCCCCTATTGCCTTCGGCACTTCCCCCGAAGGGGGAAGCAAGGCGTTACGTAGCTAACGATTTCCTTAACTTAATAGCATTACCCCCATGGGCTAACACTGAACCGCTCATTTACAACAAAGAGCTGTGCGCTGCACAGCTCCCTTTTTTATTTCTTTCCTTTTTTGACGACCGTCTTTGCTTCCGGTTTCGCATCCGCCTTGCCGCGGCCGAGGCTGCCGGTCTTGGCCAGCTTCTTCGCCGTCATGTACCAAGCCGGAGACTTGTCCGTGCACTTATTCTGCTTCACCGTAGGATCATTCGGATACTGTTTCTTATAATTTTCCATCGCGCGGCGCGCATTCACCTTCTCATCCTTGGAAATGGTTTCAAAAGAGAATCCCACCTTCCATGCAAAGACGAGCATCGCGACAGGGTAGATCGCCAGCGGATACACTTCGCAGAAGACGCAGGCCGCGATGAGTGCAAGCCCGCCCACGATAGAGAGCACCGAGACGCCGGTCTGCACCATGACAGTCTTTCTGAAGTCCGCATCCATGTGCGCGAGCCAGATATTTCCGCTCGAAAGGAAGTAGTGGACGAACTCCTGATTCCGAAGCATCCTGTCCCGCTTGTTATGTGCAAGGATCTGCTGCACGATGTCCGCCACATTTTTCTTGAAGCGCATGGTGCGGTAATTGAATACGACGAGGAGCGTCGTGATGAGAGCGATAAAGATGATACTGCTGGTGGATCCTTCCATGATATGTCTCCTTTGCTGAGTTGTTCTTTCTATTATAAGGGGCAAAGGGGAAATCAGCAAGGGGAGAGAGAGCGCAGGGCGTGCGCCCTTCCCACACGTCTCACTTCCAAGCACGCACCATCCCCACTTGGATGCCCAGTCGATTCGCTTCGCCCGCCTTCATCTCCAAGCACCCTTTCGCACGGAGGCAGGCGGAGAGGCCAAGCCATGGCGCAAGATGAGGGACGACCTTCACCACGCGGCCTTCTCCATCGAAATACACCGCATCGATCGCAAAACGCATGAAGCACATGTGGATGCTGTTCGTCTTCTCGAGGTACAGTCCACGTCCTTCATCAAGGGGCGCACGGAGCATGAGGCCTTTGAAGCGCGCCCACCACGAGCGCGCGATTTCGACTTCGACAGAGATGGCACGCTCGCCATTCGTGAGTATCCATGTTTCGATCATAAAAGCTCCTTTTGGAAAACCATGACTCGCATCTCCTGCGAAAAAAATAACTGCCAGCTCACGCTGCCAGTTATTTTTTCCCCATGGTTTCCATGAGAGAGAGGAGCGATGGCAGGAGCGCCACCACGAAGATCGCAGGGAAAATGCAGAATACGAGCGGGAAGACCATCTTGACCGGCGCCTTCATCGCCTTCGTCCGCGCCCGCTGACGGCGGACATTTCTCATATTGTCAGCCTGGATCGTCAGCGTATCCGACATGGAAGCACCGAGACGCTCCGACTGCGTGACGGACATGACGAAGAGGTACACATCCTGCACATCACAGCGCTTCGCCATGAACTGCATCGAGCGGCGGCGGGTCATCCCCATGCGTACATCACGAAGCATACGGGAAAGCTCATCGATCAAGGGACCCTTCATGCGCTCGACGACCTTGCGAAGCGCCGCATCGAAGGAGAGCCCTGCCTGCACAGAGATCGCCAGAAGGTCCAGCACATCCGGCAGCTGCTGCGTGATGAGAGACTGGCGTTTCTTGATGATATGATTCAGGACACCGAAGGGGAGCAGCGCCCCCATGAATCCCCAGCCAAGAACGATGAGGAAGAACTGCGGCGCTGTATAGACGCCCCGCCCCGCATACCAAAAGCCGAATGCGAGACCGAGCGCAAGGCACAGAGACCAAAGGCCGGCGAAATGAGCGACCTTCCACACGCCCTGCTTGCCGGCGAGCATGATGCGCCGCTCCATGAGCTTCGGGATCGCCGCCGGAGCGAAGTAGGAGAGCGTATCCATCAGATCGCCCAGCACACGGCCGACCGTACGCTGCAGGAAGGGGATCTTCCGAAGATCGTCCGGATCCACCATCTCTTCTGCGTCAGAAAGATCCATAAACTGATCCAGACGCCGCTGCATCTCACGCTGCGAGTCCGACTGCCGAAGTACGATGAGCGTCATCATGATAAAAACAAATAAGGAGATCGCGATCGCGATAGAAAATGCAAGCATGGAGTGTCACCTCGATTCAAAAGGGTTCAGGGTTCAGGGTTCAG
>DLZS01000122.1:2411-3033 GCA_003447275.1 Dialister sp. | reverse complement strand
GTTCAGGGTTCAGGGTTCAGGGAACGAAGAAGAAACTGACGTTTCTTCTTCGTTCCCATATGCCGTATCCTCTTCCCGCAGCATATTTGAGCGCTTGAGCAAGGACGCAATCAAGCCATTGAGTAAGCGAATCACCGTTTGCACTTGCCCATAACATTCTTTTAACACGGTTTTATCTGTGAGATGCACATCCGCACATGCTATAATTTGCGATTCCAATTCATAAGCAGAGCCGCGAGCATTGTACAGAAAGTAAACGTAGTCTTTTAGCGTTCCTCTTCCGGAACCCTCCGCGATATTGGAAGAGATCGAGATAACTGCCCGCCGCATTTGAGAAGAAATACCGTACTCTTCATTTTTCGGCAGTGCTTCAACCATTCGATAAATCTGCTTATATAAAGCGCGTGACTCTTTCCACACATCGAGATCTCTGTATGTGCTCATCGCATCCCCCGAAAAAAACGATTTCTAAAACTCGCGGCAGTTCTTCCTTTTGTGCACCATACCACAAGTTTGAAAGCAAGACGTTGTTTGGAAGATAGTCCTAAACGGGCTAAGGCTTGGGGTTTGCATACGGCAAGCGGGCATCGCCGCTATGGATACTCCGCGGCGCTTCTATATT
>DLZS01000122.1:0-2172 GCA_003447275.1 Dialister sp. | reverse complement strand
TGAACCCGCCAACCTGAACCCTGAACCCTTCACGTCATTCTTCCCAATCCCCTTCCGGCACGCGGCCGAAGAGATCCTTCGGTGCGTCCACGCCGTGGATCTTGAACTTGGTGAGAAACTGCGGCTGCAGGCCTGTATACACGAAGGAGCCCTGCGACTTGCCGTTTTCATCGAAGCCGGTCTGATGGTAGCGGAAAAGGTCCTGCAGGACGATCACATTCCCTTCCATCTGCTGCACTTCGGTGATGTAGGTGATCTTGCGGGAACCGTCCTGAATACGGGACTGATGAATGATGAGATCGAGTGCGGAGGAGATCTGGCTGCGGATCGCCGTAACCGGCAGATCGAAGCCGCTCATAAGGACCATCGTTTCCAGACGCGAGAGCACATCGCGCGGACTGTTCGCATGCGCCGTCGTGAGCGAGCCGTCATGTCCGGTATTCATCGCCTGCAGCATATCGAGTGCCTCGCCGCCTCTGACTTCGCCGACGATGATGCGGTCCGGGCGCATACGGAGCGCATTCTTCACAAGGTCTCTGATCGTGACCGCCCCCTTGCCCTCTATATTCGGCGGACGGGACTCGAGCGTCACGACATGCGGCTGCTCGAGGCGGAGCTCGGCGGCATCTTCGATGGTGACGATGCGTTCATCGGAGGGGATGAAGGAAGAAAGGACATTCAGCGTGGTCGTTTTACCGGAGCCGGTACCGCCGCTGACCATGATGTTCAGCTTCGCCTTGACACAGGCGCGCAGGAATGAGGCCATCTGCTCCGAAAGGGTGCCATAGGCGATCAGATCCTCGATCAAGAGCGGTATCCGGGAGAATTTACGGATCGTCACGCACGGCCCGGACAGAGAAAGCGGCGGGATGACGATATTGACACGAGAACCGTCTTCGAGACGCGCATCGACGATCGGCGATGCCTCATCGACGTGACGGCCCAGCGGCGACACGATCTTCTCGATGATCGCCATCAGGTGTGCCTGATCCTGAAAACGAGCCTGCGTCAGATGGATCTTGCCCATCTTTTCCACATAGATCTTCTTCGGCCCGTTGATCATGATCTCCGTCACGGCATCATCTTTCAGGAATGGCTCGATCGGGCCAAGCCCCAGGATCTCATCACAGATATCCGATACCAGACGCGAACGCTCGCCGCGCGGAACGGCAAAGGGATCCTCCTCGACCACACGCTGCACATAGCGGGTGATGACCGCCTCGACCTCCTGCCGCGTATGCCTGCCGTCCAAGACCTGCTGCTGCTCAGCGGTCATGTCATCGACGATACGCCGGTGAATTCCGTTTTTCAGCTCCTGGTATCCCTCTTCGCGGACGTTGTTCGTCCGGCCGGCAAATATAGCAGCCTGTTCTTTTTTCTCGGTGCCGTCACGGCGGCCAAGACGTTCCAGAAGTTTCAAAGTCTTCACCTTCCTTGGGGATTTGTTGATGGGTGTAATGGAGATAGTGGGGGGGGTAGCGAGACGCGAGCGCCTTACGTGCTCTTTCCGGTCGTCTCATCGTACATATAACAGCTCACGGAATACGAGTACGGGAGTTCTGCAAAGTGCGACAGGTAATTAAAAAATGATACATCGCTCTTGGTAAGTTCCAAGTTGAGCTTCGCATGAACAGAGTTTTCCGGCTTTTCATTGTTATCATTGGTGGCAGTCACCTGCACGCCAGCGGCATCCGGCACATACAGATGCGTGATGACATTCTGCTCTTTCAAAATTTGATTGTATTTGTCAGCGATGATCTTGTAATTATTTATTGGCTGTGAAGGATCTGTGCTTTCGGTATAATGCCCCACCACCGCCGCTTCGCGCGCCGCATTTCTCACGATGCCCTGCACGGTCTGGTAATCCCCGAACATGAAGCCGCAATAGATGATCCCGCAAAGAACGAGGAGAAAGATCGGCAGCAGCAGTGCAAACTCGACGATATCCTGTCCTTTTTGTCGTTTCATGATGCTTCCTTTCTCCTTTCGCGGGAATGGTGACTGGTGACTGGTGACTAGAGATTAGTAGCTAGGGATTAGTGGCCTCGAGTGACTAGTGACTGAAATGCCACCTTCGGGCATCGCCACAATTTATACTTTACGGCGCATTTCGTCATCCTGAGCGGAGTGAAATGTCGGATGTTCGATCATGTAAAGGCGGAACAGTGAGAA
>DLZS01000072.1:3376-7054 GCA_003447275.1 Dialister sp. | reverse complement strand
GAAAGCAGAAATACGTAGCACCAAGGCGTCGTTTCTCTGCCGGTGCTTATGTGATACTGACCGCAGCGCAAGAAAGATCCCTCGGCTACGCTCGGGATGACGATAGCGCGAAGCACTATCAAAATTCCGCGGCGCTTCATTATTTTATGCGCCGCACCATCATTTCTCATTTCTCATTCAATCGAGGCTTTCAGATGTATTCAAGGGGTGAGCCGCCCTTGGGCTAACCCTGAACCCGAATTCTATTCTTCCAGCCAGAATCCCTTCTGAAGCGCCTTCCTTCCATATTTTTGCTGGATACTGTCCATCGCTTTGGCGGCGCGGGCGCGCTTGTCCTCTGCGTCAGAGAAGAGCGAAGGGATAGATAGCGGAGCGCCTAGATTCGAGGCGGTGACACCGATGAGGCGGATGCCTTCGGTGAGCGGGATGCGGGAAAGGAGGGTCTGGCAGGCACTGTTGATGGTCTCCTGCAGATTCGTCCTCTCTTCCAGAGACAGGCTCCGCATGATGGTTTTGAAGGAGGCGAAGCGGATCTTGAGTGAAATCGTGCGTGCTGCCAGATCGTGCCTGCGAAGGCGCTGCGCGACGATGTCGCTGTGGATCGCGATTTCCCGATCGATTTTTTGGCGGTCGGTCAGATCATATTCATAGGTGGATTCATCACCGATGGATTTCACCTGTCTGGAAGAAACGACAGGGCGGTCATCGATGCCAAGGGAGAGGTTTTTCAGCAGGGCTCCCTGATTGCCAAGAAGGGCGGATAGCTTTTCCGGCGGTGCTTCTTGGATGTCAGCGATGGTGCGGAATCCGGCAGCGAGAAGTTTTTTCTCCGTCACCTCGCCCACGCCCCAAAGACGGCGCACGGGAAGGGGCGCGAGGACTTCCCGTTCTCTGCCGTAGGGGATGATGCAGAGGCCGTCCGGTTTCTTCATGTCACTTGCCATCTTGGCAAGGAATTTATTCGGCGCGATGCCGACCGAGGCTGTGAGATGCACGGCGGAACGGATTTCCTCTTTGATGGCGCGCCCGATCGCGCCCAGCGTCGGATACTGGTTTCCCATGCCGGAGATGTCGAGGAAGGCTTCGTCCAAGGAAATCGGCTCGTAGGCGTCCGCGTAGTGGAGCATGACCTGATGGATCGCATCCGATGCCTCGCGGTATGCTTCGAAGCGCGGCGCGACGAAGCAGCCATGGGGGCAGAGGCGCTTTGCCTGCGAGAGGGGCATCGCCGAATGCACGCCAAAGGCGCGGGCTTCGTAGGACGCGGTCGCAACGACGCTCCGGCGGCTCTTCCCGCCGACGATGACAGGCTTGCCTTGGAGCGCGGGGTCGTCCCGCTGCTCGACGGACGCAAAAAAGGCGTCCATATCGACATGCATGATCCAGCGACGCATGCGAACCCTCCTTTGTAAATGTATCATCAAAATGTGGAATTGAAGCTTTCTGAGTGAGGAATTAGGAGTGAGGAGTGAGGAGTGTTGGAGCGGCGCGAAATAATTAAAAGCGCCGCAGAGTATAGAAATGAACAAAGTCACATTATTTTTCATGATAGTGATTTTTATGAAGCGTGTCAATTCTTTGACAAACGAGTGCAGTCTGTGGATAATGGGGAAGACAGGAGCATGAGGAATTAGTTTATTATGCGGCGCTATATGAATTGTGCGCCGCTACCTTCACTCCTCACTCCTAACTCCTCATTCCTAACTTGTTATAAAAGGAGGTTCCTATGAAATCATTAGTCCTCTGGTCTTCCCGCACGGGGAACACGAAGGCGGTCGCCGAAGCCATCTTTGAGGCGCTGCCGGGAGAGAAGGAGATCATGGAAGAAGGGCGCGAGGGAAATGACCTCTCTTCCTATGACCTTGTCTTTGTCGGCTTCTGGGGCTACCGCCGAGGCGCGGACCCTCTCGCGCAGAAGACGCTCTCTTCCCTTTCCGGGAAAAACGTCGCCATTTATGCGACCGCCGGTACCTGGCCTGATTCGGAGGCGGCGAAGATGTATCTCACCAATGCTGCCGCTCTTCTTCCCGCATCTGCCACTTGTCTTGGCACCTTCATCTGTCAGGGGCGCGTGAACTCCTTCCACCAGAAGAAGCTCGCGGGTCTTGCACAGGAGACGGCCCATGAAATGACCCCGGAACGCCTCGCCCGACTGGAAGAGGCCGAGAAGCATCCGAATGAAGAGGACTTCGCCCGCGCAAAGGCATGGGCGAAGGAAATGGCGGATCTGGTGGCTGGAGACTAGTTGCTGGTGACTGGTGACTAGGAGACATCAGACTCCCGTATCGTCATTTCGAGCGCAAGCGAGAAATCTTTTTTGCAGACCGATAAACGATGCGTGTGTGAAGCAGAAATACCTGGGGAAATGATGATTCAATCACAGAATCATCATTTCCTTAAATATCACTTTCGGGCATCGCCCCATATATATTCGCGGCGAAGCCGCCACCTTCACTCCTAACTCCTAACTCCTAACTCCTCATTCCTCATTCCTCATTCGAGCAAAGCTTTCATTCACAATCAAGGGACAGCACGCCCAAGGGGCTAACCCTGAACCCGTCAACCTTGACCCCTACCACCAAAACCATTTCTATACCCAAACAACTAACAACCAACAACAACTATGACCACAAAACCTTCTTCTATGACCCTCGGGATCCTTGCCTCGATCCTGGCGGCGCTTCTTTTCACACTGATGGACGTATCTGCGAAAGCAGTCTCCTACCTCGGGACGGGCGAGCTGACGTTTGTACGCGGCCTCGTAGGGCTCTTCTTCCTGCCGCTCATCGCAGCCAGAGAGTCGCTCCCGCTTTTTTCCGGAAAAGACAGGCTGCTCCTTCATACGCGCGGCATCTTTGGCGGGATGGGCATCCTGCTCTTTTTCTTCTGCCTCAAAGGGCTGACGCTCGGCGATGCAGAGATTCTTGTCCAGCTCGCCGCGTTCTTCATGTGCATCCTTTCGCCGATTTTTCTCAAGACCACGCCCGCGGGGAACGTGCGCTTCTGGCTCTTCATCATCGCCGCGGGTGCGGCGGTGGTGCTGAAAGTCTGGGATTACTCTTCCTTCAATGGCTATGCACTCATCGGCGTCGTGTCAGCCTTCTGCTCGGCGTGCGCCTACACCTGCATCGGCAGGCTCAATGAAAAGGGTGGGCACTCCGGCGGAGAGATCGTCTTTTATTTTCAATTCTACAGCATGGCAGGCGGCCTCCTGCTGATGCTCGGGCATGATTTCCAGATGCCGGATGCGGCAGAATGCCTCTGGCTTTTCGCCCTTTCCTTCTCTGCCATTTTTGCACAGGTCTGCTTCACATGGGGCGCGACGCACATCCACCCGATGATCGTCACCTTCGTCATGTACACCGGCGTCCTCTTTCACATCGTGGCCGGCTGGGCGCTCTGGGGAGAGGTCCTGACCCCGGCATCCTGGATCGGCGGCGCGCTCATCGTGGTGGGAAGCGGGATGTTATTATGGAAATCGAAGGGGAGCTAGTGGCTGGTGACTAGTGACTAGTGACTGGTGGCTGGTGACTGGTGGCTAGTGACTGGTGACTGGTGACTGGTGGCTAGGGATTAGTGGCTAGGGATTAGGAGCCTCGAGTGACTAGTGACTTGTGACTAGTGACTGAAATGCCACCTTCGGGCATCGCCACCATCTATACTCCGCGGCGCTTCTAT
>DLZS01000072.1:0-3165 GCA_003447275.1 Dialister sp. | reverse complement strand
GCGCCGCACCACCATTTCGCATTTCGCATTTCTCATTTCTAATTTCTCATTTGAGCAACGCTTTCATCCGCAATCAAAGGGCGGCACGCCCCATGGGCTAACCCTGAACCCTGAACCTCGAACCCGCCAACCCCTTGTCAAGATTTCCTTCCAAACTTTATTGACATCCCCTCTTCTCTTAGATATAATTATTCTGTTATGGTGCACGATAAATGGCACAACACGATGTAAGGAGGTGTTTATACATGGCAAAGATGACATTCCAGCCGAACAACCATTGGAGAAAACAGACCCACGGTTTCCGCGCTCGTATGAAAACAAAAGCAGGCCGTATTGTTCTGAAGAGAAGAAGAGCAAAGGGCAGAAAGGTATTAAGTGCCTAATCAAGAAATCAGCGAGGAGAGGGTGGGGTATACACTGCCCCGCTCTTCTCGTATCAGACAGAACAGGGATTACCGTCGGATTTACCGATCCGGCAAACGTTTCAGCAATCGGGCCGGGCTCTGCTATGTGGTGAAAACCAAAAAGCCGGGCACCCGCATGGGCTTCGTGACTACGAAGAAAATCGGCCACGCCTTTGCGCGGAACCGTGCAAGACGTCTGATGAAGGAGGTCTACCGCCTTCATATGGCTGAGCTTTCGCCCCATTATGAAGTGGTGATGCTGGCAGGCATCTTCCTGACCGGTGCCACCTATCAGCAGGCGGAGAAAGCGATCCTTTCCTTGTGGCGCAAAGCCGGAATTCTGGTGAAATAAGATGAAAGAGCTTCTGATCGGTCTTGTCCGATTCTATAGAGCGTTTATCTCTCCCCTGAAGCCTCCTTGCTGTCGTTTCTACCCGACCTGCAGCGAATATGCACTGCAGGCGCTTCAAAAATATGGAGCCCTAAAAGGCAGCTGGCTCGCGATCAAGCGGATTTCCAAGTGCCACCCGTTTCACAAAGGTGGATATGACCCGCTCCCGTGAAGAGGCTGTCTTTTTTCAATGCTTCGCATAGAAAAAAGTAAGGAGTGAGGAATTAGGAGTGAGGAGTGAAGGTGCGGCGCATAAATCATAAAGCGCCGCGGAGTTTCATATAAATGGGTGGGGCACTTTATGAACTGTGTGCCCCTTCTACCATTCCTAATTCCTCATTCGAGCAGAGCTTTTACATCCAATCCCTAATCCAATCCCTAGTCACCAGTCACCAGTCACTAGATTTCCCGGCCATCCATCCCACCATAACCGCCGATTGATTTCCCGAAAACTCACCGGGCTCTTGAAATTTAGAAGGCTCGGGCATTTAGCGGCTGCAATACAGGCCGTATAAGGAGTAACCAATGAGTGATTTTCAGATTCCATTTCTGTCGAACTTAGTCGGACTCCTCGCAGAGGTCATGCGCGTCTGCCTGGAATTCTGCTATAAGATGACAGAAGACCTGGGATTTCCGAGCTACGGGATCGCCATCATCGTCCTGACCGTCATTATCAAGACGCTGCTGCTCCCGCTCGCCCTGAAACAGATCCGGTCCATGAAGGCCATGCAGGCCATTCAGCCGGAAATGCAGAAGATTCAGAAGAAATACAAGAATGACCCGCAGAAGCTGCGCGAAGAAATGGGCAAGCTCTACAAGGAAAACGGAGCCTCTCCGCTCTCCGGCTGCCTGCCGCTCCTGATCCAGATGCCATTCCTGATCTCCATCTACTACGCACTCCAGGGCTTTTCCTATGATCCGGCCCACGAAAGCTTCCTGTGGCTGGAAAGCCTGGCTGTACCGGATGAGACCTATATCCTTCCGATCCTCTCTGCTGCTTCCACCTTCATCATTTCCTGGCAGACCACCCCGAAGGACGCACCGAGCAACCAGAAGACCATGCTGCTCATGATGCCTGTCATGATCGGCTGGATGTCCCTGAACTTCCCGAGCGGCCTTGTCATTTACTGGATCGTCTGCAACCTGTACCAGCTCGTCCAGCAGACCATCATGTACTGGGGCGAAATGAAGGAACGCATCGGCGGCAAATCTTCCAAAGGGACCCTCACCGTCCATGGAGAGAACCAGCCGAAAGCGGAAGTAAAGAAGAAAAAAATTATCCGCAAGAAAGTCATCAAGAAAGTCGTGAAGAAGCCTGCGGATGCACCGAAAGACGAAAACAAAGAAGCCTCTCCTGAAAAAGCAGAAGCTCCTAAAGAAGTAAAAGAACCAGCCAGCGATGAAAAGCCGGCTAAGGCAGAAGCACCTGCTAAGAGCACCGGGGAGGCTGATGAAAAATGAGAACAGTCAGAATCACAGCAAAAACCATCGAAGCCGCTGTTGCGGAAGGCTTGGAAAAGCTCGGCATCAGCCGCGAAGAAGCTGTCGTCCATGTCGTCGAGCAGCCCTCCAGCGGACTCTTCGGACTCATCCATAAGAAGATGGCTGTCGTAGACATTTCCGCACCGGATGAAGAAGTGCCGGAAGAAACACCGGTGGACGCTCCTGAAGAAGCGAAAGCCGAAGAACCAGCCGAAGAAGTCAAAGAAGAAACGCCGGTCGAAGCAGTGAAGGCAGAAGAAAAGCCTGCTGAGGAAACTCCGGCGGAAGAAAAGGCAGAAGCACCGGCAGAAGAGAAGAAAGCCGAGCGTGAAGAGCCGGCTTTCGATCCGGAAGAACAGAAAAAGGTCGCTGAAGAAGCAAAGACCTTCCTTACGGGCGTCTTTGCCGGTATGCACCTTGCTGTCACCATGGAATGCCGCATGACCGAAGAACGGATCATGATCAACCTCGTGGGCGATGGCCTTGGCATCTTGATCGGCAAGCACGGGCAGACACTGGATGCGCTCCAGTACCTGACGAACCTGGCCGCCGGGAAATCCTTCCGTCATCACTACTTCATTCTGCTTGACGTCGAAAACTACAGAGAGCGCCGCCAGGATACCCTGGAAGCCCTCGCCAGACGCCTCGCAGGCAAGGTGAAGCGCACGGGTGAAGAAGTCCGCCTCGAACCGATGGCTGCCGGCGAACGCCGCATCATCCATCTGGCTCTGCAGGACGACCATGCCGTCTCCACCGATTCCGAAGGCGAAGCACCGTACAGATACGTTGTCATTCGTCCGAAGGACTGAGTAACATAAAAAAGGGGCTGTGAAAAAATGAGGATTCATTTCTTCACAGGCCCTTTTTACTTTGCTTTCATTTGGTTCA
>DLZS01000022.1:0-4313 GCA_003447275.1 Dialister sp. | reverse complement strand
CCGAGTAAAATTTTACACTAAGTGAAATGGGTTGTTGGGTTCAGGGTTCAGGGTTCAGGGTTGTGGTGGCGGCTTCGCCGCGATCGAGGGCTCAGGTCGTAGCTGTTCTGGCATTCGTTATCTCACATACGACGTTTCTCGCCGCTCAGGATGACGAAACGGGGCGATGCCCGAAGGTTTGCGGGTGGCAGGTTAGCCCATAGGGCGAGCTGTCTCTTGATTGGGAATGAAAGCTCTGCTCGCCAGTGAAGAGTGAGGATCCACCGCTTCCCGAAAGCATAGGCGATGTGAAGAATACGGAAATCTCACAAAGCAAAAAACCTCCTTCCACAGGGAAGGAGGCTCACAGAGAAGCACCTCTCACGGGATCTGTCTCAATAGCGGGCTATTTAAGGCGTCTTATGGCGAAGCGTTGTATGAAAATACATGTGAAATCGAATTCTGCGATTGGATCAGCGTTTCCTTTACATATCGTTCTGGATGACTCTGTATCTCCTCTAAAGAAATAGCCCAAGAGTAAAATGGCATAAGGATCCAAAATAACATAATGACCATAAATTTTTGTATTGCCTTTTTCTCCTTATTTTACCTGTGCTAAAAGAGCAAGTAGAGAATGAATCCCACAATTCCTGCCAGGCCAATCCAGAACCAGCATCCTTCTTTGCGAAATACAGGAAGCGCATTGAGCATTTCAAACTCCCCCTGTAAACGAGAAATGAAGAAATTACGCAATTCTGGCAAAGGATGATAGTTAGAAAGCGCCTCCAAATCAGCATCGCATTGATTCATAATTTTCCTCGCTGAATTATCTGTTACATAAAGAGCCTCAAACTTCTCTGAAGGAAAGGCTTCTATCATGGCAGAAAATATATGAGAAGTTCCTTCAGGAATGAATCCGGTCCCCTCTATCAAAGACCGTATAGCAACATCCATGTAATCGGCATCCTCTTTTTTGTAGGCACGATGCAGCCAAAGAGACGCACATCGATACCGGATGCCTAATATCCCACTAAAATATGCCAGGAACGAATCCCCGAAATACTGCGGAATCTGTTCGGCTGACCACCCTTGCTTTCCACCCCAATCAAACGTTGCCTTGATCAAAGGATTCATCTCTTCTACAGGACGTCCCACATAATAGGAACGGCTATCTCCACAAACAATCCGCATGACCGCGTTCGCTATGGCGACTTGCTGATTTAAATCCATATATTCTCCCCCATTTCCAATTACCGCTGCATCGACATGGCTTTCATCATCGCGATCTGCTCTTCCGGCGTCATCTCCACCTCATAGAGGACCCCATTGGCAGAAAGTGCCTGATCCCCCATAAACTCCACGATGGGAATATTCACATACTGTCCTCTCATTTCATCAAAAAACATGCCACCCCCTGCATATTGATACCGTTCTCCCGTCTGATAAGATACGAGCCAAAAGGCACCCACACTTTGAAACAAGGGACATAGCAAAAGCAATACCAGTAATAACCATTTTCTCATCATATCTCACCGTCACTTTTCTCTCGTATCGTCATTTCGAGCGAAGCGAGAAATCTTTGTTATTCGCAGTCAAGCGGACGATGTCAGGAAACAAAAACGGGAAACCTGTTATCCCGCCTTCCTTCGGGCATCGCCATCTATACTCTGCGGCGCTTCTAATTTTATGCGCCGCACCACCATTTCTCATTTCTAATTTAAAAAGTGCGGCACGCCCCCGGGGCGAACCCTGATCTCTAGTTATCAGTCGCCCCCATTATTCCCTTCCCCGTCTCTTAAAGTCCTCCTCTATTCCTTTCTTCCAGTCTACCGAGATCGATTCTACGAAATGGTCACAGAAGTCATCCACTGCCTCAAAATTTTTCTGAATCCCTTCCTCATCACATAAAAATTCTGCCGCACGATCTTCATGGATGCCAAGATGACCTGCCGCTTCAATGGCATTCATATTGGCTCCCAAGAAAATAAACTCCCAGCCATATTTCGATTTCTCTCTTTCGACCATATGTCTCACATCTTCGTAGTCATAGAAGCGGCTTGAATTTTCCTCTCCATCAGTAATGATGACCACGAGGGTATGGGCCGGCACGTCCTCTGGGCGGGCATATTTATGGACAGTGCCAATGCGATGAATGGTACTTCCTACTGCATCCAGAAGGGCGGTGCAGCCACCGGCCACGTAGTCTTCCTCGGTCATGGGACGCACGCTTTTCAGGGGCAGCCGGTCATGAATGACGTCGATTTCTGTATCAAAGAGGACGGTGGTGACCAATGCATTTCCTTCTCCCTTTTTCTGCTTTTCCATCATAGAATTGAACCCGCCCAGGGTGTCTTTCTCCAGCCCGTGCATGGAACCACTGCGATCCAGGATGAAAACAAGTTCGGTCAGTTGGGTATTCATAGTTGTCCTCCTTGGGAATAAGCGGTGACTAGGAGCTAGAAGTCACTGATGCAAAATAAAAAGACTGCCAGATATCACTTCGTCAGTGACTCTTTTGCAGTCTTAGTATATCCCTTTATTCTTTTGAAATGGTCGCTTGGAAAGCGACAAATGAATCTTCTGGTTGCTAGTGACCCGTGACTGGTGACTGGTAAAATAACGGTTCTCCATCCGCACGTCATAGGACAATGTCATATTTCCTAATCCCGAAAAAGGCGGCGCTTCCCAATGTTGTGCGCCGCTACCACTCCTCACTATATAAGCGGTTCGTCGAAATCAAACAGCACCTGATTGATCTGATAAATATCATAGATTCCCTTTTTCACAAAATACTCTACGATCAGGTCGCCTTTTCGGGCATGAGACAAGGTATACCCTGCCTTTCCCAAAAGCTCCTGCAATTCAGAGAGGGGGAGTTCCAGGGCAATCCCCAGAGCGAGCGCCGTTGCCCGAGAGGGTTGATAATCCGCATGGGACCGAATCTTAGAAAAAAGCTTCCGATCCAAATTGGCTTTCTTATAACATTCCGGATCCGTCATGCCCTTCTCATCGATTTTACGCAGTACCATATGAGAAAAACTTTCTTCTAACTCAGAGAAAAATGGCTCCTCTCGCTTCGAGTCTACAAAGAAATCCCCAAGATGAGTTTCGTTATAGTTCACCCGCTCGATCTGCAGCTCTACCCGTTCGATCCTCCCCTGAATCCCAGGCTTCTTAAGGCGCCTCGATTCTTCCCATGGACAAGGAGGAAGCCTCCACTCCGGATAGCGGTCCTCCAGGTACATACTTTCCAATTCAGCAGAAACGGAGTCCAGACGCTCTTCCTCACGGGCATGCGCATCCTTTTTTCCCTTCCACGCCTCATTCAAGAAAGAAGAAATATCCTCCACAAGCCCTTTTGAAAGCTGATAATCAGACTTTTGGAAAATCACCAGGTACACATCCAAATTATGCTCCTTCAGGAAGGCTCTGATGGTATCCACTGCCACCTCAAGCGCTTCCTCTTTCGGATATCCGTAGGCCCCGGAAGAAATCAGCGGAAAGGCGATGGACTCTAAACGATACTCCACCGCCAGTGCCAAAGATTTTCTGTAGCAAGAGGCTAGAAGCTCCCGTTCCCCATGGCTGCCGCCATGCCAGGCAGGCCCTACGGTATGAATCACCCATTTGCAAGGCAACTGATAGCCCTTCGTGATCTTCGCATCGCCCGTCTGGCAGCCATGGAGCGTCCGGCACTCCGCGAGGAGCTCCGGCCCCGCCGCCTGATGGATCGCGCCATCCACCCCGCCCCCGCCCAAAAGTGTCGGGCAGGCGGCATTCACGATGGCATCGACTTTCATTTTTGTAATATCGTTTCGAATGATTTGAAATGGCATGGTTTTCATCCTTTCTGGTCACGAGTTTGGCAGGTGTGTGAAGGAAAATACGGATTCAATCGTTGTCCGCCTTGGCTCTTGTACTTTCAGGCAAGGCAAGAAATAAGCCGCTTCGAATAGCGAGCTATATAAGGAAGGCTATGACGAAGTCATGTAAAAATTCTTGTAGAAACGGACTCTGCGATTGAATCAGCGTTTCCTTATATCATTCGCCTGCCTTTGCTCTTAGTATACTGAGCATCGGCTATTTTCTCAACCGCAAAAGTCTCACGTCTCTTGGTCTCATGTCTCCTGGTCTGCGGTTCTTAGTATAGTGGATAATCTCCGCGAAATGGTCGCCTCTCAAGCGACAAATAGATCCCCCGCGCTCCTCCGAATGACGATGTAAAGGACGCGGTCACAAAACAAAAGTCGATGTGAAATAACGATCATCTCATTTTCGGTTTCAAGCTGCCGCGGGGACTTGCAGCTCTCATAGGAGTAACCGGGAAACCTTAT
>DLZS01000021.1:3560-3718 GCA_003447275.1 Dialister sp. | reverse complement strand
TTAGGTTTGCGATACGAGAAAACCACTAGGGAAACACTGATTAAATCTGACTCTACGATTTAATCAGCGTTTCCCTAGTTTCAAACCTCCGCGGCGCTTCCCTGTTTTTATGCGCCGCACCACCATTTCGCATTTCTCATTTCTAATTTCTCATTCAA
>DLZS01000021.1:0-3357 GCA_003447275.1 Dialister sp. | reverse complement strand
GCGCCGCACCACCATTTCGCATTTCGCATTTCTCATTTCTAATTTCTCATTCAATCGAGGATTTCAAACGTAATCAAAGGGCGCCCCGCCCTACGGGCTAACCCGGAACCCTTTTTGTTATCCAATGTGCCAAGGAACCTCATTTATGGATATGATCAAGAAACTGCACCGACAATTCATACTTTTGGCCACGCTGGCGGTGTTCATCATCATAGCGGTCGCGCTCTCTGTCATCAATGGGATGATGTACCTCATTGTGCGGGGGGACATTCATGATGTGCTTGAGACCATCGCAGACAATGGCGGCGTCATCACCACGCGGCGCATAAGCGGGGACGGCTGGCTCCCGGATGGCAGCTGGGTCGAGGATACGCCGGAATTCACGTACCAGACCCGTTATTTTTCCGTACTGCTGGACAGTGATGGTACGGCCAAGGTGACGAATATCAATCACATCGCTGCCTTTTCGGCGGAAAGTGCGGTAGAGGCGGCGGTGGCTGCGGTGAAGACCGGGGAGAGCGAAGGCTATTTCCAAAAGCAGAAGGGGACCTATGCATACCATGTGAGCCGTACCACGGATGGCGATCTGCTGGTCGTCATTCTGGACTGCACGCGCGATCTCTCGGCGGTGAAGGCCTTCCTGAAATATTCTTCTCTCTTCGGGCTGCTCTGCCTTCTGCTTTTCGTCGGTATCGTGACGGTGCTTTCGGGGATCGCGATCCGCCCCTTCGTCAGAAATATGGAGAACCAGAAGCGATTCATTACGAATGCCAGCCATGAGCTGAAGACGCCGATCGCGATCATTTCCGCGAATGCGGAGGCGATGGAGCTGATCAACGGCAAGAACGAGTGGACGGGCAATATCATTTCGCAGGTGAAGCGCCTCTCGCTCCTCATCAATGACCTTGTGCTGCTCTCCAAGATCGGGGAGACGTCGGCCAAGGATCTGACGCTTGTCGATACGGATCTTTCGGAGGCGGTGAAGAGCAGCGCGGGCAGCTTCCGCCAGATGATCGAGGACGCGGGAAAGACGCTCTCTGTGGAAGCGGAGAGCGGCATCCGTGCGAAGGTCGAGCCGAGGCTCTTCTCGGAGATTGTGAGCATCCTTCTGGACAATGCGGTCAAGTACTGTGATGAGAAGGGGACGATCACCACCCGCCTTGAGAAACATAAAAAGGGCGTGATCCTCTCTGTCTCTAATCCGTATCAGGAGGGAGCGTCAGAGGACTATGAGCGCTTCTTTGAGCGATTCTACCGCGGAGACACCTCGCACAACAGCAAAAGGTCCGGCTATGGCATCGGCCTTGCCATGGCGCGCGACATGGCAAGGCTCATGAAGGGAAGCCTTGCTGTTTCATACAAGGATGGGGTCATCACGTTTAGCCTGAGCCTCGCTTGAATGAGAAATGAGGAATGAAGGTGGCGGCTTCGCCGAGATCGATGACGAGGTCGCAGCTGTTCTGGCATTCGTTATCTCAAGTGCGACGTTTCTCGCCGCTCAGGATGACGAAACGGGGCGATGCCCGAAAGTCGTATGTAAGTCACTGATCACTCGAGGCTCCCAATCCTTAATCCCTACTTTCAAACTTTTGGGAATACCCTTTTCCCGTATCGTCATTTCGAGCGTAAGCGAGAAATCTTTCTTGCAGGCCGATAAACGATGCATGTGTGAAAGCAGAAATACGCAGCACCAAGGCGTCGTTTCCCTGTCAATGCCTATGTGATACTGACCGCAGTGCAAGAAAGATCCCTCGGCTGCGCTCGGGATGACGATACGGGAATCTGATGTCTCTTAGTCTCCCAGTCTCTTAGTCACCCAGTCACCCAGTCACTCGAGACTCCTAATCCCTAGCTACCAGCCACTAGTCCCCATCCTTAGTCACCAGTCCCTAGTCCCCCATTGCGCGCAGTGCAAAAGGGCCTTCCTTCTCCCCTTCGATCACTGCCTTGCCTCGGACGGCGGCGAGCTTTTCTTTCAGGAAGGAAATATACATCCACACGATATCTGCCGGTACGTCAGGCTCATCGCTCCACACGTAGCGCAGGATCTCCTCCTGTGTGAGTGCTTTGCCGGCATTCATCATGAAATACTTCATGAGCTTTGTCTCCTTGCTGCCAAGACGGATCGCGCTCTCCGCCGAGAGCTCCTGCTCTTCGACATTGAGCGTGACGCCGCCTGCCGAAAGGACGGCAGGAGTGAAGGCATTCGCGCGGCGTGTCATCGAGCGGATGCGCGCCAGAAATTCGCCCATCGCAAAGGGCTTCGTCAGGTAATCATCTGCCCCCGCATCAAGACCTGCGATGCGGTCATCGACCTCCGTCTTGGCGGTGAGCATGATGATCGGCACCGTGCTGCCGCTCCCGCGGAGCTTGGCAAGGACTTCGATGCCATCCATTTTCGGCATCATAATATCAAGGACGATGCAGTCATACGCTTCGCGCTCCGCCATCTGCCAGGCAGAGAGCCCGTCATAGGCCGCATCGACCTCATAGCCGAAGTGACGGAGCACCGCGACTTCGGCATCAGATAATGCTTTTTCATCTTCAGCAAGCAGGATCTTCATAGGTTTGACCTCAGTAGAAAATATAAGAGGGTGGGGATTAGGGGATAGAAGTGACTAGGGACTGGTGACTAGTGACTAGGGACCAGGGACTAGTCACCAGCCACCAGCTACCAGTCACGTCTTCCTTATCAGATTCCGGATCGTCTGCATGGAGAGGTCACAGGAGGCGAGCTCATCGGCGCAGCGCTTGAGCTCGCGGCTGATGAGCGCGGCATTTTTCACCTCGTGCTTGTACTTCATTTCATGCTCGAGCGCCGCCCAGGAGTCCATCGCGATGGTGCGCAGCTGGATCTCGATGAAGAAATGCCCCGGATCTCTGCCTCTCGCATCCTCATAGGGAGCGGTGACATCCAGAATCATATGGTAGCTGCGATAGCCATTGGGCTTGACGTTTTTGATATAGTCCTTTTCCTTTACGACAACGACGCCGGGAAGAGCCTTCAAGCAGGAAACATTTTCATAAATGTCATCCACGAAACGGCACACCAAGCGGAATCCGATGGCGTCCTTCACGGCATAGAAGGCAGATTCAGCGGTGAGGGGAAATCCTTTCCGCGTGAGCTTCTCCTTCATGCTGTCTTCTGCTTTCAGGCGATACGAGAGATGCTCATAAAGCATCTCTCCCGTCTTCTCTTTTTCTTTCTCGCTGTAGGCGCGGATGCCCCGCGCAAAGCCGTCCATGACAGCTTTGAGAGAGGCTTTATGGGGTCCGTAAATGGTCATAGATGCTCCTATCAGGGTTCAAGGTTCAAAGGGTTCAAAGGGTTCAGGTGGCGGCTTCGCCGCATTTTAG
>DLZS01000009.1:15882-39218 GCA_003447275.1 Dialister sp. | reverse complement strand
AGCATTACCCCTCTAGGGGAAGGTGCCCGAAAGGGGCGGATAGGGTGACTATGGCATGAAAGACAGCTGGAATAAGGTTTCCCGGTCACTCCTATGAGAGCGGCAAGTCCCCCGCGGCAGATGGAACGCGAAAATGAGATGATCGTTATTTCACATCGCCTTTTTCTTTTCTTTGGCAGGTATGCTATAATGAGGAACACATTAGGAGAGGGGACTCTGGCGGACGGGGAGCAGGGAGCGGATTGCGATCTTGTTTCCGTTGGTTCCAGCGGGCTTGATAGACAAAAAGGACAGATCGTGTGATAGATTTCACAGAAATGAATAGAGGTACTCATCATGGATAGAGAAGACTTGGATCAGCAGCTGAAAGAGCATGGGGAAGCCATGCAGAAAGAGATCACCGGATCCCGCAAGGGACGGATGAAGCTCTTCGCCGCAGCACTTGCTCTGCTCGTCATCGGCGGCGCGGGAGGCTGCTTCTTCGGCGAGTTTCCGGCGATCCCGAAGAGGGACGGTGCTTCTTCCTCGTACCAGGTACCGCAGGGGGCGGATAAGAAGCTGCAGGAGCTGCCGGCCATCCGCAATACGGCGATCGTGCAGGCGGTGAAAGAGGTCGGGCCGGCGGTCGTCGGCATCACGACCAAGGTATATGACCGCGATATGTTTAACCGCCGCGTCGAAGTCGGGCAAAGCGTAGGATCGGGTGTGGTCTTTGACAAGAAAGGCTACATCGTGACGAATAACCACGTCGTCTCCGGCAGCAAGGAGGTCAATGTCTCGCTTTCTTCCGGAAAGACAGTTTCCGGCAAAGTGGTGGGGACGGATCCGTCGACCGATCTTGCTGTCGTCAAGATCGAAGGCAGTGACGATCTCCCCGTAGCTTCCTTGGGAGACTCTGATGGCCTGCAGGTCGGAGAAACGGCGATCGCGATCGGGAATCCATTGGGTCTTGAATTTCAGGGAACCGTGACGGTCGGCGTCATCAGCGCATTGAATAGAAGTCTCGATGATATTGACCAGCGTTTCAAGCTCATCCAGACCGATGCAGCCATCAATCCGGGCAACTCCGGCGGAGCACTTGTCACCGCTGATGGAAAGGTCGTCGGGATCAATAGTGCGAAGATCGCGAAAGAAGGGGTCGAAGGCATGGGCTTTGCCATCCCGATCAATCAGGCAAAGGGCATCATCTCGCAGCTTATAGACCATGGCAAAGTGACGCGTGCTTATCTGGGCGTGTATGCAGCAGACAAGGACATTGCCGCCCGCTACGGTTACAGCTGGGATCACGAGAAGGGAGTCCTCGTCATGAAGATCGCGGCCAGGAGCCCGATCAGCCTGACTGACATTGAGCCGGGGGACTACATTCTTGCGATCGATGGGAAGGAGTGCAATACTATGAAGGAGATGCGGGAAATCCTCGATACTCATAAGCCGGGAGAAAAGATCTCCATCACCTACGAACACCAGGGAAGAGAAGCCAAGGCGGATGTCCTTCTTGCGGCTGCACCGGAGAATAATAAGTAAGGAAACGATCTGACGAGCGGTTTCCTGTCGAAAAAGAGGTCCTATGGACATGGCCTTGGGCCTTAGCGGTATCCCGGGGCATCATTCCGCTTGCAGCATCGGTCTACAGAAAAGGAAGAGCTATGAAATTTACACTGCTTGCCATCGGCAAGATCAAAGAAAAATGGATGCGGCAGGGCATCGAGGAGTACGTGAAGCGCCTGAAGCCGATCGCACCTCTGGAGATCATCGCACAGGATGAAGAAAAAATGCCGGAGAATCCATCTCCTGCCATGAAGGAAAGGGTGATGGAGAAAGAAGGAGAGAAGATGCTGAAGTATCTCTCTGGTGATGACTGCCTTGTGCTGCTTGATCTCAAAGGGGATCCCATGTCCTCGGAAGGATTGGCAGACTGGATCTCACGGCGTATGGTCACCGGGACGAGCCATTTCTACTTCATGATCGGCGGTCCCTATGGGAATGGGAAGAACATCCGGAATCGGGCGGATCTCAAGATCTCTATCAGTGCGATGACCTTTACGCACCAGATGGCACGCCTGATCCTCTCCGAACAGCTCTATCGCGCGATGAAGATCATACGGCATGAACCATACCATTTGTGAAGAGGCTCCCCATGATCCGATGCGCCCGCTCTGACCGCTCTCCTCTTGCAGTTCTCTCTCGAAAGAATTAAAATATAAATAGAGAAAGTATTTCCGCATCTGCCTACGCATGAGCCGATTTTTCGTATATCCTGCAAGGAGGTCTTATCATGAAATCTCTGAAAGCGAAAGACTTTATGACGAAGTATGTGTTCACGGTATCACCGGATACGACCGTACAGGAGCTGGTGGGGCTTTTCGTGACGCACCCGGTGTCTGCGATCCCGGTCGTGGGAGACGATAATGAGCTTCTTGGCATTGTTTCCGAGGGCGATCTTCTGTACAAGAAGGTGCAGCCGAAGATCCCGCCGCATGTTGACGTCTTGGGCGGCACGGTGTACTACTGCGGCTTTGGGCGGTACGAGAAATCCTTCCGGAAGCTGCTTGCGACGACGGCGAAGGATATCATGACGACGGATGTGCGCTGCGTCACACCGGAAACGAATATGGAAGCCATCACGACACTCATGGTGGATCAGCATCTGAAGACTGTGCCTGTCGTAGAAAAGGCGAAGCTTTCCGTAGAGCGTGAGGGCGAGCAGCCGCCGGCGCGTCTCGTCGGTATCATCACACGCCATGATATTCTGGGGGCTATCGCAGCGACGCAGGTCGAAGAGAATATGAGAAACAGGAAATAGAGCGCTCCGTTTCCTTGCAAGTCAAAGAGAAGGCCGATAGGACTTCTCTTTTTACTTGTGTGCGTTCCCTGTCAATTCTTTTGCGGGCATAGTATAATAAGGAGAATGTATTTATGAGCGGCCGGTGGATCGTCACTGGCGACAGATAGCTGCGAATCCTTGCGTGATTCGCTTTTACAATGGGAGAGGCACTTCATGATGAGAAAATTATTTAACGCGCTGAGCCAGCTTCATCGAGGCGTCCTCATCTGTGGTGGTTTTGCAGCGTTCATGCTGTTTGGGGCGCTTCTCCTCATGCTGCCCATCTCGCAGACAGGAACGAAGGAAGTCTCCTTCCTGGATGCGCTCTTCATGTCTGTCAGTATCGTCAGCGTGACGGGGATGAGCATGTTTGATCTGAAGACTGACTTTACCATCTTCGGGCAGCTGGTCGTGCTCTTTCTGATGCAGGTGGGCGGTCTGGGGATCATGACGATGATGGCCATGGTCGGCATCTCCCGGGGGCGGAAGATCCGCCTGCAGGAGAGGCTCCTTATCCGGGATTCCTTCAATCTGCAGACACCGTCTGGTATGGTGATGCTGGTGCGGAAGATCATCCTGATGACGCTCTCTATAGAGTTTTGTGCCGGTACCATCCTTGCGGCCTATTTCTTCACACAGAATGGATGGATCGGCATTTATCAGGGCTACTGGCATGCGGTCTCTGCCTTCACGAATTGCGGTATGGATATCATGGGAAATGATGTCGGATTCGCCGGAATGGCAGCCAATCCGCTAGTCAGTACCGTTGTCTGTATCTCGATGCTTCTGGGAGGCGTAGGCTTCATCGCGCTGGATGATCTTTTGAAGCACCATAGGTGGAGCGCACTGACTCTGAACAGCAAATTCATTCTGGTCATGGAAATGATACTGATCCCGCTGGGCGTGATCGTCTATTTTCTTTTGGAGGGCAATAATCCGGCGACGTTGGGACATCTCAGCACGGCCGAAAAGTGGCAGAGTGCCTTCTTCATGTCGATCTCTTCCCGCATGGCAGGCTTCACTCTCTTTGATATCCACGCCATGAACAATGCGACCGGGCTTATCATCATGCTCTTCATGTTCATCGGAGCGGCGCCTGTCTCGACCGCAGGCGGCATCCGCACGACCACCATCGGACTTCTTCTGCTCTCGCTCTGGTCATGGATCCGCGGGAGAAAAGATGTGGTCATCTTCCATAAACGGGTCGATCCGGAATGTCTGGTGAAAGCATCGAACGTTTTTACACTGGCGACGGTACTGACCTTCCTCACTGCGATGATGGTCTTCCTCTTAGAGCCTGCGTCCCACTTCGATTTTGAGGATGCCCTCTTCGAAGCTGTCTCCGCCTTCAGCACCGTCGGCTTCTCGATGGGACTCACGACGGAGTGGAATATCCCCTGTAAAATCGTCATCATGGTCGCTATGTTTATCGGGCGTATCGGCGTCATGACGCTCGCCATCACCTTCGCTGGCCGTCCGAAGAGTCAGATCAAGTATCCGAAGGAAAATATAGTCATCGGATAAAAGGAGAGGGGATGAAACGCTGCCTTCGGGCAGTTCTCCTCTAGATCCGATCGAACCATTTATTATTGCATAGAATCATCCATCACGAGGTACTCTCTATGGCACAGAAATTACAGTTTTTCGTGGCAGGTCTGGGCCGTTTTGGCATCAGTGTCGCCGTCACATTGGAAAAGATGGGCTATGACGTCATGGCCATGGATATCGATGAAGAGGTAGTGCAAGATTTTTCAGATACACTGGGCTACGTGGTCTGTGCGGACTGTTCCGATGAGAAGAACCTGGCAGCCATCGGTGCTGGCAATGCGGATATCGCTGTCGTTTCTGTCGGCGATCTGTCGGCCAGCCTGATGACGACACTGCTTTTAAAGGAAATGGGCGTCAAGAAGATCGTCGTCAAAGCCCTGGATCCCATTCATGGAAAAATGCTGCAGAAGATCGGCGCAGACAAGATCATTTACTCAGAGAAGGAAATGGGTGTCCGCGTCGCGCACAATCTGATCTCCCCAGGCATCGTTGACTATATCGAGATGGAAAACAACATCACCATCCTTTCCATTCATGTGCCGCAGGAGTGGGTGAACAAGAGTCTGATCGATACCGACGTCAGAAGAAAATATAACATCACCGTCGTTGCGATCAAGCGCGGAGGAGATATGTTCGTCAATCCGAGACCGGATATGAACATGAAGGAACAGGATATGCTCATCATTCTGGGAGACTCGGAAAGTGTCAAGCGCGTTACCGAGTCGCTGGAACAGTAAAAGAGGATGGGCAGCCGGCGGACTCCTCCCATGGCTTCGGACCTCTTTCCTCCCGAATCCATGGGCAGACTTTTCCCCAGAGGCTTAATCCAATTTTCACATTGAAATCCCTTGTTTTTTTATGGTATCATACATATAATTGACGTTTGTAGGACAGCGCCGCACCTTTTGGCTGCGGCATACATATAATATGGATCTTTGCTTTCAGTATTTCATCAGTACAGGAGTGATTCCTTTTGGAAAAATTAGTAATTCATGGTGGACATCCCCTGCGTGGACACGTCCGTGTTTCCAGCGCAAAGAATGCCGTTCTTCCTATCATTGTAGCGACACTTTTGCCAGAGACACCGGCATCCATTGTCGATGCACCGAATCTCGATGATGTGGTGACCATTTGCAGTGTACTGGAGTCTTTGGGCGTCAAAGTCCAAAGAGAGGACAATGTCCTGACTTTTGATGCATCCGGGGTGAATAAGACCGAAGCTTCTTATGAGCTTATGAGCCGCATGAGAGCCTCTTTCCTGATCATGGGACCGCTTCTGGCCAAGATGGGGCATGCGAAGATCGCGCTTCCCGGGGGCTGCATGATCGGCAGCCGTCCGATCGATCTGCACCTGAAAGCCTTTGAAGCCATGGGGGCAGAGATCAATGTAGGCAACGGATATGTCGAAGGATATGCACCGAAGGGGCTGAAGGGCACGACCATTTATCTCGATTTCCCGAGTGTCGGCGCGACAGAGAATATCCTCATGGCAGCTGCTACGGCAGAAGGCCGTACCATCATTGAAAATGCGGCGGAAGAGCCGGAGATCGTGGATCTCGTGACGTTCCTGAATTCCATGGGTGCAAACATCAAAGGCGCAGGGACGAATATCATCCGTGTCGAAGGTGTCAAGAAGCTGGAAGGCGTCGCTCATACAGTCATTCCGGACCGTATCGAAGCGGGGACCTTCATGATCGCAGCGGCTATGGCAGGCGGCGATGTCGTGATCGAAAATGTATTGAATGAACATCTGAAGCCGCTCCTCGCAAAGCTTGGAGAAGCGGGCGTCAAGGTGATCAAGGATGTCGACAGTGTCCGTGTCATCAGTGATGGACATATCCGCTCTACGGATATCAAGACGCTGCCCTATCCGGGCTTTCCTACAGATCTGCAGGCGCAGTTCATGGCACTCATGACCGTGGGCAGCGGCGTCAGCCGTATCACAGAGACGGTATTTGAAAATCGTTTCATGCATGCCGGCGAGCTGCAGCGGATGGGGGCTTCTATTCAGGTGGAAGGCCGTTGCGCGATCGTTGAGGGCGTCCCCTTCCTGACAGGTGCCTTCGTCAGAGCGACGGACCTTCGTGCAGGGGCAGCACTGACACTGGCCGGGCTCGCTGCGCACGGAGAGACGGAAGTGGGCGAGCTTCATCATATTGATCGTGGTTATGACCATCTTGTAGAAAAGCTGCAGGGGTTAGGAGCAGACATTGTCCGTGTCGATCGAGACTAAAGCACTGGCGGAGAAGGCGGAGCGTCTAGCGGGGCAGAAGACCCTTCTGGACTGGATCGGCTCTTTTGGCTCAGAAGACATCGGCGTCGATATCGGGACGTCGAATGTAGTGATTTACGTCAAGCATAAGGGCGTCGTATTTCCAGAAGCCTCTGTGATCGCCCGCCACGCCGTGACGAAGGAATTCTTCGCTTACGGCATGAAGGCAGAGGAAATGGAGGGCAAGGCGCCGCGGGACATAGAGATCGTCCATCCGATGAAGCGAAGTGCGATCATCGACTATAACGGGGCGGCTTATCTTTTGAATTCCATCGTGAATCAGTCGTATTTGAAAGGGATGTTCTTTCATCCGCGTCTCATGATGTGCGTGTCTCGGGGAATGGGCAGCGTGCAGAGAAGGGCGCTTTTGGAAGCGGCTGTAGCTATGGGCGCACGGAAGACAGTCCTCATCGATCAGCCTATCGCGGCGATGATGGGCCTCGGGCTCACGGGGGATAACTGTCAGGGCGCGATGATCGTGGATATTGGCGGCGGCTCGACGAAGGTTTCCGTGCTTTCGAAACACGGGATCGTGGTCAGCCATTTCTCGCCGGAGTCCGGACTGGAAATGGATCAGGCCATCATGGCGGCTATCCGCGACAAGTATCATATCCGCATCGGCCGCAAAGAGGCGGAAAGCCTCAAGATCTCGCTGGGCGCTTACTGGGATCTGGATCAGGCGCCGCGCGTGGCTGAAACGTATGGCCTTTCCATCGTATCGGGATCGCCGGTCAAGATCGCCGTAACGGCTGAAGATGTGGCGCATGCCATCAATCCGATCCTGTACAGGATTTTTAAAAACATTCAGGATGTGCTGCAGAGGACGCCGCCGGCGCTTCTGGCAGCGATCCGAGAGCAGGGCATCATGCTGGTCGGCGGGGTGTCTCAGCTAAAGGGCATCGATGAGCTGATCACCCGTATCACCGGGATCGCAGCGAAGGTAGCGGAGAGACCTTCCTATGTGAATGCCATTGGTGCCGGGGCTTCGCTCAACTATATCAATGCATTCAGAGACTCACTGCAGGATCTGCACTGAGCAAAAGCGGAAAAGATCGCATTTCATAGACACATACATGGGGATATAACATTCATTTGTTATGTCCCTTTTTATTTTCTTCATGCCAAGAGGCAGATAAAATGGTAAAATATAATATACCTATATGTGAATTTTACAACACAGGGAGGTACATCATGAGAAACGCGATGAAAATCGGCTTGGTGCTGGCAGCACTTGTGGCTGCCGGTGTATATGGCGTATCTGCGGAGGACGTCTCGCAGCAGGCTGTACTGAATGGGACGGTCGTTTCTGTCATAGAGGCAGGCACACCTGTCAAGGAAGGCGATGTACTGGTCTCTGTGGACTCACTGGTCGGCGGTGTACCGGCGGCGAGAGCCGATCGGGATGGCGTGGTCAAAGAGGTCCGCGTCCAGAAGGGCCAGACGATCGCCAAACAGGACGTCGTAGCGGTGCTGGAGAGCAAATAAAGAAGCCGGCCGTCTGGCACGGTTCCTTTGCTCCCCAGACGGCCTGTCCTTTGCCTTTCATTGGAATCCTGCTGCATCTATGCGGATGTATCCGATGAAATCGCCATTTCTGATTTCAAACTTATATTTCGGTAAGGGGGATTCTATGCCCAATCGGTTTAAAAAGTCAATGAAGCATCTGGCAGCGGCTGTCTGCCTCACGCTTTCCTGCGCGCTGCCTTGTGCAGCACAGGAATTTCTTCCTGTGTCAGAAGTACAGGAGGGTATGCATGGCTATGCCAAGACCGTCGTACACGGTACGAAGATCGAGACCTTCGATGTCGATGTGTTGGGGGTTATGAAAGGCAAGGGCGCGACCGGCGGAGATCTGGTGCTGGTGAAAGTATCCGGGCCCGTGATCGATCAGACAGAAGGCATCGCGCAGGGGATGAGCGGCAGTCCGGTCTACATTGATGGGAAGCTGCTCGGCGCAGTGGCGTATGGATTTCCACAGTCCGGCGGACGCATCGGCATGGTGACGCCGATCGGTGACATGCTGAAGCTCTGGACCATCGATGACGGAAAGGACACGGGTCTCACCCCGCCATCCTCCAAAGGGCTGATCCCGCTCACGACGCCTCTCATGGCGAGCGGATACACCCCGGAGGCGATGGATTTCCTCGCAGGGAAAATGCAGGATTTCCACATGGTGCCATTTGCTTCCGCATCTGCCTCGCAGGACGATGTGCCGCAGCCGCTTGAACCGGGAAGTGCTGTCTCGGCAACCATGGTGACAGGCGATCTCAAGCTCGGCGCTGTCGGGACGGTCACCTATGTCGACGGCGATCGCATGGTGGCTTTCGGGCATCCGTTCATGGATCGCGGAAATACCGATTACTTCATGCACAATTCCTATATCTTCACTGTCATCCCGAGCAAGAATATCCCCTTCAAGCTGGGATCCGTCGGTGCGGAGATCGGCACGGTCAATCAGGACCGGGGAGCAGGGATCGGCGGAATGACGGGAAAGCTGCCACACGCTGTCTCGCTTCATGCGTCCGTGACCGATGAAGATACGAAGAAGAAGGAAGATCTCCATGTACGCATGATCCCGAATGAAGCGCTGCTGCCGACCTTATCCGTCACTTCGGTGTACCATGCGATCAGCAATGCCATGGATCGTAAAGGACAGGGGACGGTCGATTTCACCTATACGCTTTACCCGGAGGATATGAAGCAGAAGCCTTTCACCCGAAGCAATATGTACTGGTCGTCCAAAGACATCGCGGAGCGAAGCGTAGATGAGCTCTACAATGTGGTACGGCTTCTCGAGCAGAACCGTTTTGAAAAATATCCTCTCCGCAGCATTATGGTCGACATGCATGTGACGAGTGAACGAAAGACCGCGCAGCTTCTCGATGCCTCGGCGTCTCCGATCATCGTGAGCCCGGGCGATACCATCTATGTACGCGCGCGTCTGGCTCCCTACAGGGGAGAAGTCTTCTATAAGGACCTGACATTCACCGTGCCGAAAGATCAGCCGTACGGAGATATGATCCTCGAAGTCCGCGGCGGCGGTGTCGTGCCGCTCCCCTACCTCATCCAGCAGCAGAAATTCAATTTGACGGATGAGATCTTAGACCGCATCCGCACGTACAAGGATTTCAATGATCTGCACAGCCGACTGATGAAGGAAGACCAGAACAATCAGGTCGTCGTGGAGATCCTGGATCCGGAGGTCAGCATGATCTCCAAAGGTGAAAACGACGGCAAAAAGGCAGAAATACAGGAGAAAAAAGCACCGGAAAATCCAGATTATCTGAAGAATAAGGACGGGCTCAAAGAAGACGGAGAAAAAGAGACTCATAAGAGCGCCGTCGATACGGACTATGTCATCTATGGTGACGGACAATTCACCTTCAAAGTTCTGCCGCAAGCGGAACGTGATAAAGCCCTGAAGAAGCTCGCAAAGAACAAACAGCAGGCCACCATCGAGATGAGCAATAAGGAAAAAGAGACGCTGGAAAAGAAGGAAGAGAAATCCGCAGATGATGAAAAGCCGGCAGAAAAAACATCGGTGATGATAGCGTTGTAGCAAGTCGTGACAAGGAATTGGCAGACTTGTGACTGATATTCGCTCTCTGATATTTCCCATATATTCACGGCGAAGCCGCTGGTACTATTTTCCACAGAAAGGAGGCCCATCCCATGTCGTCATTCTTAGAAACGCTTGGCCGCTATACCATCGGCATCTTTCATCAGCTGGGAGCAGTGATCCTGCTCCTCATGGCGGCGGTGAAAGAGATCGGTGCATTCCGCGGGCGGGAGACGATGAAGCAGTGCCTGGCATTGGGCGTGCTGTCCTTTCCCATCGTGGCATTGACACTGCTCTTTACCGGCATGGTGCTTTCTGTACAGATCGCGGGCGAGCTCACAAAGTATGGCGCAGACTTCACCGTCGGTGCGATCGTAGCCATCGGCATGGGGCGTGAACTCGGACCGGTGCTCTGCGGTGTCGTCCTTGCAGGCCGCGTCGGGGCAGCCATCACGGCTGAGATCGGTACGATGCGGGTGACCGAGCAGATCGATGCGCTAAGGTGCCTTGCGGTGAGTCCGGTGGGGTATCTCGTGGTGCCGCGGCTCGTCGCCTGTATGACGATGCTGCCGCTTCTGACGGTCTTTGGTGTCACCATCGGCGTCGGCGGTGGGATGATCGTCGCTTCGCTCACGCATGGCGTCTCCTCCTATACCTTCATGCACTCTATCCACGTGTACTGCGTCCCTTCTGACCTGTACATCGGCGTTTTCAAGTCGGTTATTTTCGGTATGATCGTCGCGCTTGTCGGCTGTGACCGCGGGATGACCTGTACGGCAGGGGCAGAAGGCGTCGGCAAGGCGACCACCCAGTCCGTAGTATATTCGATTATTATGCTTTTTGCGGCGAATTACCTGCTCTCGTCCATTCTGTTTTGAGGCGTCCTATGATTGATATCAGGCATGTATACCAGACTTTTGGCGATCGTCATATCTTGAAAGATGTCAGTCTTTCCATCAAGGAGGGAGAGACGATGGTCATCCTGGGAGCGTCCGGCTCCGGGAAATCAACGCTCCTAAAGCTCATCATCGGTCTTTTGCGCCCTACATCCGGAAAAGTCCTTGTGAACGGAAAGGATATGGGACAGCTCAGCGAAGAGGAGCTGAATGAGGAGCGCCGCTCGATGGGGATGGTCTTTCAGTATTCCGCGCTCTTTGACTCTCTCAATGTGAAAGAGAATGTAGCCTTTGGTCTGCGTATGCACACGCGGCTTTCTGAAGAAAAGATCGATGCCATCGTGAAGGAGAAACTGCATCTGGTCGGGCTTGATGGGATCGAAGACCTCATGCCGGCGAATCTGTCCGGCGGCATGAAGAAGCGCGTGAGCCTTGCCAGAGCGATCGCGCTCGAGCCGAAGATCATTCTCTATGATGAACCGACAGCGGGGCTCGATCCGATCCGTTCGACCGATATCAGTCTTTTGATCAAAGAGACGCAAAAGGCCCTGCATGCGACGAGCGTCGTCGTGACGCACGACTTGAAGTCTGCGGAAATGATCGCGGACCGCATGGCTTTTTTGTATAAGGGCTCGTTCCTTGCGGTAGGGACAGCTAAAGAATTATATGCATCGAAGGATGAAAGAGTACGGCAGTTCATGAACGGTCTGCCATCGAATCCTGATTTTTTGAAAGAAGGTGATGCCTGATGAAATGGTCAACGGAAGCAAAGGTCGGAGCCTTTGCCCTTGCGGGGATACTCCTCTTTGCCGGGATCCTGATCGAGCTTTCCAGCCTTGTGATCTTTGGAAAGAGCGGATTTCATGTGACCGGCTATTTCAAGGAAGCGGAAGGCATAGAACCGGGAAATCCGATCCACTATGCCGGTGTCGAAGTAGGCATGGTCGATGGCATCACGGTGGAGAACGGGGAAGCCGTCGTGAAGCTGCGTTTTTATCACGATGCCAAGGTGCCCAAGGATGCGGACTTCTCCATCCAGACCAGCAGTGTCATGGGTGGACGCTTCGTGAAGGCCTCCGGCGGTCATCAGGAACGCGGCTATCTGGCAGAGGGGATGAAGGTCGAGGGCAAGTCAGCACCGGGGATCGATCAGGCGATGGATAAGATGGACAAGCTCATCACGTCCGCGCAGACCATGCTCGATGGGATCAATAGCGTCGTCGCAGACCCCTCTTCGCAGAAGCATGTGAAGAACAGCATCAATAATTTTGATGCGATTTCCGAAAATCTCGCCATCCTGACCGCACAGGGGATACAGACAGCAAGTGAGATCCAGAGCATCACCTCGCAGGTGAATCAGATGCTGTATCAGCTGAATGGAGACGGCAAAGCCACCGGCGATGTGCGCAGGATCATGGACAATATGGTCGTGGCCTCGGAGAATGCGAAGGAGATCTCTCAGAATGCCAAAGCGATTTCCGGGAAAATAAATGGATTTATGCAGGGAAATGGTGATTTTGATATATCTGTTTCCGGCGAATTGTTATATAATACTAAGAAGGACGATTTCTCGCCGAATCTCTTCCTCCGCGTGGGGAAAGACTCCTATGGCCTTCTGGGGATAGAATCCATGGGAAATGATCCGGTCTATGATGCGCTCTATGGTCGTATGAGAGGGGACTATGGCGTACATGCCGGTATCATTCGAAACAAGATCGGCGCTGGCGCGGACTATGCGTCCGGGCGTTGGAAATTCTCCGCAGATGTGTATGACCCCAATGATCTCTCTGTCCGCCTGCGCGGACAGTATGCTCTTACGCCGAATCTGTTCCTGACCGGACAGTCCATTTTCCCGCATAACAACCGCGGCGGCGGAGAGTACATCGGTGTGGGATACAATTATTAAATGAAAACAGCGCCCCAAGATGGGCGGTCTGGATACAATGACAACAAAGACATCTGTCTAGAAGGGATGAATGTTGAATGAATACAATGACCTGCAAAATTCTGACTGCTTCTATCGTGCTTGCCCTTTCCTGCGGGCTCGGTGCAGAAGCAAAAGGATCTCAGACGAAGATCATGACGGATCCGTCGATCACACAGAAAGCCATCGAGGCACAGATGAATCAGACGGTAGCGAATAAAGATGTGAACTTCAATAACATGCTGCTCCAGAAGAATCTGGCGTCTTCCATCACAGAAGCGGCAGCTCCGGAAGCAGTGGCTATGGATATCGACCTCAAAGGTGCGGTTACGACTGCTATTCAGAATAACCGTGACATCACCATCGCAGAGTTGAAGCGCAGAGAAGCGGAAGCCGATGTCAGCGCAGCGGCAGCCAAGAAGAATCCGTCCGTCAGCTACTCCTGGCAAAGAAATCAGTATCCGACACAGGTAGTCACTACTGTCGTAGGCACGCAGAGCTCCAACCATGGCTATAGCCAGGGGATCAATGTTTCCTGGCCGATCTGGACCTTCGGCAAGGTAGAAGGTGCGATCGATGCCGCACGCTACCAGAAGAACATCGCAGATCTTACTGTCTACAAGACAGAAGCGGATACGAAGCTCGCGGCCGTGCAGGCGTACTACCAGTACCTCGAAGCGGTCAAGCTCGCTGAAGTGCAGGCACAGTCTGTCACTGACTATGCAAGTCATCTGAATAACGTACAGCAGCAGTTCGATGCCGGCATCGTGGCTAAGCTCGACGTACTGTCTTCCAATGTATCGCTCGCCAATGCGAAGCAGAAGAGCATCGCAGCGGACAACACCCGTGATGTTGCAGAGGCGAACCTGAACAACATCATGCGTATCCCGATGAATACGACGCTGAACCCGCTGGATAAGAATTTCCCGGAACCGGAATTTGACCTCACCATGGAACAGGCCATTCTGATGGCGCAGAAATACCGCTGGGAACTCGTCGAAGCAGACTATGGCGTAAGGGCAGCTGAGGCCTCTCTTCGCTCTGCAAAGGCCGGCTATCTCCCGACCGTCAGCGTCGGCGGCGGATACAGCTGGAAGGAAGCCAGCGTGACGGCGGTCGATAAAGATGACTGGGCTGTCCAGGGCGGGCTTTCCTGGTCGCTTTGGGATGGCGGCGCTACCCAGGCATCGGTGAAGAAAGCGGATGCCGCTGTCAAGACGGCACAGGAAACACTCCTGCAGGCGAGAGAAAAGATCGAGCTGGAAGTCCGTCAGGACTACCTGAACGTCCTCTCTTATAAAGAACAGATCCGCGCTGCCGAAGCATCGGTCGCTCAGGCAGAAGAAGCATATAAGATCGCGACCGTCCGCTACAGCAGCGGCGTCGGCATCAACCTGGATGTCCTCGATGCAGAACTCGCCCTCAATACTGCGAGAACGAACTACATCACCGCACTCTACAACTACAATATCGGTCTCGCTACGCTGGAACATGCGATGGGCGTACCGGCTGTCATTCACCCGGAATTTGCAAAAGCGTAATTTTTAGTGACTGGTGGCTGGTGACTAGTGACTGGGAGACATCAGACTCGCATATCGTCATTTCGAGCGAAGCGAGAAATCTTTGTCATTCGCGGTCAAAAGGATGATGTCAGGAAACCATAAATGGGAAGCCTGTTAATCGCTGACCTTCGGGCATCGCCCTGTTCATACTCCGCGGCGCTTCTGATTTTTTATGCGCCGCACCAACCCCCTTTGAACCTTTTGAACTTATAGAACCGGTTTCCACCCTTTCATCCCCGAGCAAGGGGCGGCACGCCCCCGGGGCTAACCCTGAACCTTGAAACTTTATTTTTAATTTGGAGAACTTGACCTTGGCTAGCAGAATCAAATGGTGGATCAATGGTATCGCAGCATTTATTTTCGTCATGCTCTGTATCATTTATCTGCTGATCCGTCCGATCATCACACAGAATCTGGAACCTGTCATCAAAGACGCGGCAGGGGAGCGCATCAATGGCACCCTGACGTGGACCATGATGGATCTGGATCCGAACTATGACCTTTCCTTCACCGACCTGGAGCTGAAGGACGCGAAAGGAGAGGTTGTGTTCAAGTCGCCCTCTTTGGCGATCGGATGGTCTGCTTCTGCGCTGTATAACTATGCTTTCAAAGACGGAGGCATCGCTGATGTCGTAAAGACGGTGACTATTGAGGGTCCGGAGGTCCATCTCGCCAAGACGGAAGATGGACTGTGGAATGTAGAGAAGATTCTAAAACCATCGGACTCTTCGGACAACGGTACTTTCACAGGACAGGTCATCGTGAAGGACGGGAATGCTTCTATCTCTGCACCGGATATTGGTTCGTATGATTTCACTTCGCTGGGAGGCACGCTCGGCTGGGACAGCAAGGGTACGATCACAGGCTCTTTTGCGGGAGAGGCATTTGACAGCCATTTCAAGGGAGACCTGAAGTACACGAATACGAATAACATGGAAATCAGTCTGGAAACGGATCCGGTTTCCCTTACCTCGTTGAAGCCGCTCTTAGAGCAGTTCCCACAGATTTCATCAAAACTTGATATAGACAAAGGGACAGGACAGGTGACCAGCGCCAAGATCTGGAAAAGTGATGGCGCTGTCGCTTATCATGTCCAAGGCTCTATCAAAGATGCTGCTCTTCGCTATGATCATTTTATTCTGGCTGACGGAGCAGCCTTTTTTGATATTGAAAATGGTGAAGCTGTCATCACCGAAGCAGCCGTAAAGGTCAATGGGCAGACATTCACCGGGGAGGCGAAGGTTCTTTTTGACGTGGACGATCCGATCCTGATGGGACATGTGACTCTGAAGGATATCAAGGCGGAAGAGCTGCTGCCGGAGGAAGGAGTCATAGGAGTTGTTTCCGGCAGCGTAGATATTTCGGGGACGATGGGAGATCCTTTCGTGTCCGGCGAAGCCCATGTGAAGGATGGGCAATATGAGGATCTTTCTGTCAAAGAGGCGAATGTGCGCTTTGTCTATGGAGAGGATCGGATCTCGATCCCCTATCTGAAGGCACAGATGGCTGGCGGTCTTCTGATCGGCGAAGGCTCATATACTATGACAAGCGGGGCCTTCGAAGGCGAAGCCGCCGGAGAGCATATCGACCTTTCTTCTCTTCCGGTCGGGATTTCCGCTTCCGGCATTGTGAGCGGATCGGGGAAGGCGAAGGGCACCTATAAGGAAGGCGCACTGTCTTTGGAAATGGCTTCCGGAGAGATGGATGGCGCGGGTCTTTCGTATGAGAATATGGCAGCCGGCAAGGTTTCCGGCTTTGGCAGTTACCGTGATGGTGACTGGCATGGCGTTTTCTATGGTATGGATCTTTCGTATGATGGGATGTCCATGGATACCCTCTCGGGGGAGGCGACTTCGCGCGGCGGCGTGATGGATATCGCGTATCTGACTGGCACATCCGGCGAAGGCGCATTCACCGTGAAGGGGACATATGGGCCGTCTCTCTCTCTTTCGGGCGAGGTATCGTCCATCGACCTTTCTGTGCTTTCCGGCCTTTCGGGGATGGATATGGCCGGACGTCTCTCCGGCCGCTTCGTAGTCAGCGGGAGCAGGGAGGATCCATACGGCGCGGCAGATTTCACAGCGCAGGATGGGGAGATCCGTGGCATCTCCTTTGACCGTATCGAAGGACATGTATCGCTAGGAGATCAGCTGGCGACTATCACCTCGCTTCGCTGGGAAGGGCCGGACGGCAAGCATACCGTGAAGGGGACCGTCGGTCTCTTTGCGCCGCACCCGCTCTCACTCACCATCGATACCGACAAGACACGCATTGAGAAACTGCTTGCGCTTGCCGGAGAGGACTACCCGGTAACGGGCTGGGTCGAAAATACAATGACCGTCACAGGCACGATGGAAGCGCCACAGGTGAAGGGGGATTTTCTGGCCTTCGACGGTTCGGTCATGGGTGAGCTTTTCCAGAGCATCTCCGGCGAATATACCTATGATGGAAATGACATCACCCTGAAAAACGGCCTCGCCTATATCTACGATGGTACAGCCATCGTGAGCGGTACGGTGAAGCCGGACATGATCGATATGGATGTGTCACTCAATGACATCAGCCTTTCGCGGATGCTTCCGGGACGCGGCGCAGACGGCAAGGTCAATATGCGCGGGCATGTATCCGGAACGATGGAAGATCCGGTCTTTGAAGGGACGATTTCCTCCAGGCAGATCTCTGTAGGCGGCACTGCCATTTATATGGCGTCTGCCGGCATTTGCTATCAGAACCATGTCGTAAGCCTTGATGACGGTATATTCGATCAGAAGAATGGCCATTTCGAATGGAGAGGCAGCTATCACATGGACTCCCATACCCTGCAGGGCTTCCTCCGATTTAAGGAATGGAATATCAAGGAGATCATGCGTCTTTTCAAGCTGCCTGAGTCCGCTGCGGATGGTGCTGTCAATGGCGGCATGCAGATCGGAGGGACACTGGAGAACCCCAGCATCGACTTCAAAGCAGATTTCCTGGGAGGGCATCTGGGGGATACACCCGTCGGTCAGGGAGCGATCGATTTTTCCTACATGAATGGGGCGCTCTCGATCCGTAAGTTTCATCTTCCTGTAGGAGATGGACTGCTCGCAGCAGAAGGCTCTATGAATAGCGATGGTGAGCTCGCCGTCCAGCTCGCAGCCAAAGACATGGAGATGTCCTGGTTGCCGCAGGTATTGGGACGAAATGACATACGGATGGGCGGTCGTCTGACAGCCGGAGTCGTTCTCAGCGGAAATAAGACATCGCCGGAAGCAGACATCTCGATCGGTATCGAGCATCCGAGCTACGGAGAAATCAGCTTTGACAGCTTCTCTCTGATGGCGAATGCCAAGAGCAATGTCGTGACGCTGCAAAATGCACTGGTATCGAAGGGAAACTATCGTGCGAGTGCCAAGGGCATACTCCCCGGCAATCTTTTCACCGGCAGCACCACCGATGAGGCAGTGCCGCTTTCCGTTGATTTCAATCTCGATCAGGCAGATATGAATATTCTGGCTCTCTTCGGTAAAGCCGTGACGAGTGCGAGCGGCCCGATCAAGGGGCATGTACAGCTTGTCGGTGACTATCGTGACCCGGAGCTTAAGGGCAGCATCACAGCAAAGAATGGGGCGCTCGGTCTTATGACCATGAATGAAGTCATTCAGCCGATCGATCTGTCCTTACGATTTGATGGACATCGCGTGACATTTGATGGCAGTGCCTCCTTCGGTGGCGGCGGCGTCACTGCGAAGGGCTCTGCCGACTGGAAAGAAAAGGCGATCACGCATTATGATGGGGAAGTGCATATGCATACCCCTTCCATCGACTCTGCCTACTACAAAGGAGCCGTCGATGCTGACCTTTCACTGGGTGAATTCATGGATCAGCTCGGTGTCACGGGCAAGATCTCCATCCACGATGCGACCTGCGAAGTGCCGCTCGCTCTCCTTGCGGAGAGCGGTGAGTCGTCGGCCAATTTCCTGACGAAGATCGACATAGCCATCGGAGACAATGTACGGCTCTACAGCAGCTCGCTCTATGACCTCATGATCAAAGGAAATATTTCGATGATGGGCCATTTCCGCGAACCGATCATGACGGGACGCGTGAATGTAGAAAAAGGAACGGTAAAGATCAATACCACGGAATTCAAGATCGATCAGGCCAATGCTGTCTGGGGCGGTACCCCCGGCTCCTTCCTGCCTGTCATCCATGCGCGTGCCGATACCAAGGTCGGTCATTACAATATCAAAGCCGAGCTGGATGGACTGCCCGGTGATATGAAGACGACCTTCCACAGTGATCCCGCGCTGAATGATTCGCAGATCATCATGCTGCTGACGCTCCATCAGGATCCGACCAAGGATAAGGATGGCTCGATGCAGGGGGCGCTCTTCAATGCCGGCCTCACCATGCTCTTCGGGAATACGATGCAGGACTTTCTTGCGGATAAGATCGGCCTTGACCTCATCAGCATCACGTCGAACCTGACAGACTACTATGACAACATCGATGACAACAATGACAGCTACTACTACATCAAGATCGGGAAGTACCTCTTCAATGACTTTATGCTGACTGCGACCATGGGAGTGAATAATGAGGAAAAGAGTTTGGGCTTCCATTATGATTTGAATTCGCGCGTCGGTCTCTCATCGTGGTATAATAGTAATCACGACAGTTACATCGGCAGCGATTGGAGCTTTAAATTTTAGTCCCTAAGCCTGATGGGCTCGGGAAGGAGGTGCGGCTTCGCCGCGATCCTTCGGCGCGAACTCATTTTCCCATTCGCCGCTTGTCAAGCCAACGACTTTCCTCTTAGATCACGGAAAATGTGCCAATGATCCGGTAACGCATCTTCCGTTCAGCGCTGATAGGAGGGAAAGGTCTATTTCGCGAAATCCCATTGACATGGAGTACCCATTATTATGCTCGAAGAATACAAAGCCTGCCTGTCCCGTGTGACCTTGCTCAGCCGGGAGAAAGAGCAGGCACTTTGGAAAGAATACAAAGAGAAAGAGGAGATCGACGCGCGACAGCGTCTGATCGAGAATTACCAGCCGCTTGTCTTCAAGGAGGCCGTCAAGTATGGCCTGCAGGAGGCGGTGACGATGGACCTTATTCAGGAAGGCACGGTAGGGCTCATGGAGGCCGTCGAGCGCTATGATCCTTTGGCCGGTGTCGCCTTCTCCCTGTATGCTATCCACCGCATCCGCGGACGCATGCTGAATTTCCTGAATGCCAATAAGAAGGAGATCCTTCTCAAGGACGGGGAAGAAGAGAAGGTCTTCCTTGCGCAGGCCATTCCCGATATGGCTTTCGAAAGTGCCGACCGTGAATCGCTGCATGCGGCAGTCGACATGGCGGTGCAGCGACTCTCTGCCAAAGAGCAGGATGTTATCCGCTCGGTCTACCTCGCGGAGCAGACCGCTCAGGAGACTGCCGATGCCATGGGCGTCAGTCAGGCCTACGTCTACCGCCTTGAGAAACGCGGCATCCGGCGTCTGCGCGGGATGCTCTCGAAGCTGATCCATGAGAGAAAGTAGGGAATGACGTGGCATAGCGTTTCATGCGATCCCATTTTCGGCACCGTCTCGCTGCCCCGCTGAACCTATCGGAAAGAGTAAGATGGAACAGAAATCAGATCTCTGCTCCTCGGACCCTGTCAAACATATCATTCCAGCCTAAAAACACGCGCATTTCTGCAAGAATGCTTGAAAATACAAGAAAATGTGAAATAAATAATAATTTTGGATGTTCACTTGTACTTCTAAAACACTGATTATATATAAGAATCATGTAACCAGTGGTTGGCAGAGATCGGAATGATTCCGGTTTTCTCAGCAGGAGGCAGTATGTCGGGGGATACGCTGAAGAGAGTGAAGTCAGTGAAGAGGTGGCTGGAAAAGGCAGAGAATTCCTATTCCAATCATAAAGAACTGACGGGCGAGATGAATCTCATCATGGCGCAGGCAGAGATGCAGCGCCTGAAAGAGGTGAGAGGGACTTCGCCGCGGCGGAAGTGGCTGCTTCGCGGCGGCGCGCTGGCTGTGGCAGGAGCGCTTTTTCTCGGCGCCTCTTTTTTGCAGGACAATTTTTTTGCACCTGCGCCTACTCCGGTAAGACCGGTAGAAACAGCAGTCACGACACCGACTACGGCGGTTGTGCCAGTCGAGGAAGCGGATAAGAAAGCCGAAGAGGTTCCTTCGGTATCTGCAGAGACTGTCACGACAGAACCGGTGGAAACGGATCCGCCAAAGCCAGATCCCGAGGTGGTGCCGCCTGCTAAAGCAGCGCCCGTCGTCATAACGCCCGCGCCGGCTCCGGTGGAAGTCTCCGCCGTCACGAAGCCGGAGGCACCCGCCCTCTCCGATCAGGAGATCCAGCGTGTCGTAGGCGAAGCGGGAAGGGCTCTCCGAGGAAATTAATGATAAGAAGGATTCTAGAGGTTCGAAGGGCCCCCTTTAGGAGCTTCTGTCCTGCACCGAATCCATCAATTCCAATGTTATTTAAGGAAATCACACGTTTTGGCAAGTATGCCAGATACCCATCTGTATTTCCATAAATATATAGAATTCACCATCCAGTACATGAGGAGGAATTTACGATGACAGCAACATATAAGAAAGCACTGCTTGCCTCTGCGATCCTGCTTGCGCTTTCCGGCGCGGACGTCTTTGCGGAAGCACCGCAGATGACCGGCTCCCAGAACGGCATGTCCCAGAGCTCCATGATCGACGTGAAGAGCGGTAAGGAAGCGGGCAAGACCGGTGAGATCTCCGACCAGACGGAAAAAGCGGAACCATCCATGGAAGTGAAGGAATCCCACCAGACCGTCGCGGTGGGCGATGCCTCGCTCTATCTTTCGGCGGACGATGACGCAGCCATCGAAGCACATACAGGCAAGACCATCGCGCATGTCGACTTCGACGGGATCCCGGAAGAAGTCAAGACGAAGCTGTCCCCTCTTCTGCAGAGCAAACCGGGCAGCACCATCACGGCTGAGGGCATCCGCAATGATGTGGCATCTCTTGGCTCGACAGGTGTTTTCTCTCAGATCCGTCCGAATTTCAAGGAAATCCCCGAAGGCGTGGATCTCACCTATGGTCTTGTCACAAATCCCATCGTTCGTGATGTGGAATTCACCGGCAATACCATCTTCACCTCTGACTACCTGAAGTCCATCCTGCAGGTGCCAGAGGGCAGCGTCCTGAACTTCGTCCTCGTGAACCAGAAGCTCAAGGAGATCGAAGATGCCTACCTCAAGCAGGGCTACATGCTCGTCTCCATCCCGAATGTGGAAGTGACGCCGAAGGGCATCCTGAAAGTCCATATTTCCGAAGGCGTCATCGAAGATATCCAGCTCGTCGGCAATGATAAGACGAAGGACAAAGTCATCCTCCGCGAACTCAAGATGAAGAAGGGCAAGCCCTTTAATAAATTCCAAGCAAGCCGCTCCATGGAAAGACTCTATAATCTGGGCTACTTTGAAGATGTCAACATGAAGCTGCTCCCCGGCAAAGAAAATGAACACAATGTCGTCATCGAGATCGATGTTGTCGAGCAGAAGACCGGTGTCATCACTGTCGGCGCCGGCTACTCGGACTCTGACGGTACAGTCGGCATCATCGAGCTCGGTGATACGAACTTCCGCGGCACAGGCGATAAAGTCAATTTCCACTGGGAATTTGGCGGCGCCGGCGACGGTAAGAACTATACCATCTCCTACACCCGCCCGTGGATCAATTCCAACGGTGACTCCCTTGGTGCTTCCATCTTCAATCGTATCTATGAATACGATGACTATGATTCGAACGGCGATACCGTCGCAGAATACGATAAGAGAAGAAGCGGCTGGAACCTCACCTGGGGACGTCAGAATGGAGAATATCGCACGAACTACTTCACCTTCGAAAGTGCGAAGGAAAAATACGATGACCATGACGGTTTCGAATGGGGCAGCGCAGCAACTGACCGCTTTAAGAATTATAAGAAGGAAGGTTATAGTAGCGAGGATGAAATGAAAAAAGCTTGGCGTGGCGCTATCGATGATAATTTCGGTACCACGAACAGCTTCACCTTCTCGCACGTCTTCGATAACCGCGATAACTACTTCAATGCCAGCAAGGGCCGCCGCATCTCCTTCTCTACCCAGTGGGGCGGACATGGCCTTGGCGGCGACTATGATTTCTACAAGTTCACGACAGAAGGCCGCTTCTACAAGGGGCTTGGCAATGGCCACATCCTTGCGCTCCGTCTGCAGGGCGGCTACATCGACGGCGATGTCTCTTACGGGAACCTCTTTGACCTCGGTGGTTCGAATACCCTTCGCGGCTATGAAGATGACCAGTTCAAGGGCAAGAAAATGTACGCGGCGACACTGGAATATCGTTTCCCGATCGCCAAGAAAGTACAGGGCGTCCTCTTCACCGATGGCGGCAGCACTTGGGGCATCGATAACGGACAGATCCCGTGGTATGAAGATGATGATGGCTTCCAGTGGTCTTGCGGCGTAGGCCTGCGTCTCCAGACCCCGATCGGACCGATCCGTCTTGACTATGGCCACGGTGATAAGAATAAATTCCACTTCAGCTTCGGCACACAGTTCTGATTTGAATGCGAAATGAGAAAATGAGAAATGGTGGTGCGGTGCAACATGCATAAAGCGCCGCAGCTCCGATTTTCCCCTTTCCTGTGGAAGGAGGTGCCCGCAGGGGCGCAATGCTATTAAGTTAAGCGGCAGAACATTCTTGGCTCCCCATCGGGGGAGCT
>DLZS01000009.1:3608-15565 GCA_003447275.1 Dialister sp. | reverse complement strand
TAACGATTTCCTTAACTTAATAGCATTACGCAGGGGCAGAGGCGGGTTCGGGAATGTTCTCCGTTCCACCTGCTGAATCCATTGCACCTGCGGAACCTGGCCCTAGATATCCACTGATTTTCCAAAGGAGGAGCCATGCATTCTTCCTTATTTCATTCGATGACTCGAGCAGGTCTTGCCCTGCTCGTTTCGTCATTCCTGCTTCCTGCGTGGGCAGATGCGGCACCGATCCGTGAAGTGAGCGTCTCCGTCACGGGAGCGGGCGGTATGCCGCCCGCTGTGGAGAAGCGGATCACGGCGAGTATTTCTGCCATAGGAAACCACATCCTTGTCGGCAAGGATGAGAGCCTCTTTCGCTCGCACGAGAGCGAGTACGATAAGGTCCTTGCAGACATCGTGAACCGCGTGGTCGTGGGCTATGTGGTGGATGATATATCTGCCGCCTATGGCGAAAAGACAGCACTTCACGTATCGCTCACTCCTGTCGGGCAGATGATCCGCGAGGTGGAGACCGAGATCGACTACGGGAATCTGTCTCCGGAAGCGGCAGCGCTGGTGAAGAAGGACAGCGCCGGTGTACCGCTCCTTATGAGTCAGCTCCTTTCGGGGCTTCCCGTCGATTCGGTCGGCTGGGCGGAGAGTGTCTCTGAGTCTGCCGGGCGAGAGCTTCTTAAGGAGATCCTTCCGGAATTTACTGCCAACTTCGAAGTGACCTCGGGGGAGAAGACAAGAGTGCGGATCTCCCTCATCCCGCAGGGGACGATCGTCCGTACCGGAAAGCTCACCCTGCACAAGACCACCATTCCGCGCCTCCTGATGCTGCGCGCGGTGAATGAGACGGAACATGCCCTTCGAAGTCTTGAAGGACTTCCGCTCGCTTTTGTCGCCCGCCATCAGAAGGATCTGGCTGCCTCGATGAATGACATCCTCGCCAAGGATCCCTTCATTGAAAAGTATGGCATAGAGACAAAGGTCTATCTTTACCCGGGAGAGATCACAGAACTCAAAGTCGATGCACTGACCGATCACTGGATCATTCGTACGGAAGCGTGGATGGATGCCGGGCGCGATGGAAATCGCAATACGGCGATCGAAGGCATGCTCGGGCATTTCGTGGGCAGGAACAATGTGATCTTCGGCGAGGCTCGCTTCTACCCCGGCCCTGTCGACTGGAATGTCTATGGCGGTTGGTACCATCACTTCAGACACGTCATGGATCTGGGCTATAAGTATGATTTCGTAGAAAACAGCCACCATGCCTTTGCTCAGATCCCCTTCGGCGAGAAATTCGCCCTGCGCTATGACCGTGATTGTAAGAAAAAAGAGAATGAATATGGATTTTCCTATAAGATTCATAATTACATGACGATCGAATATGTGTATAATGATGAAGAAGGCAAATGGCTCCGGCTGATTGCCAATTTATAAAAGAGGAGAGTAACCTATCATGATGACAACTCTTGGTAACAAGAAAAACGTAAAGATTTTTTCCTTCGCTTTGGCTGGCGTATTCATCGCCTCCGTGGCAGCGATGGCGGTGGTATCCATGGGCGATACTGCAAATGCTGCTCCGACCTCTGACATCGGCGTCGTCGACCAGAGAGAAGTGATTTCTGCCAATAGCACCCTCGCAGCGAACTACCAGCAGAAGATGAAAGAAACTGCTGACGAAATGCAGAAAGACTTCGATGCGAAGTCCGAAGGCATGAGTGATGCAGAAAAAGAAAAGCTCTTCACTGACATGCAGCAGCAGTTCAATCAGAAGAGACAGGCCATCGAGAAAGACATGGATGACCAGGTGACCGGCGCTGTGAAGTCCGTCGCATCCAAGAAGGGCCTTGCACTGGTCGTCGATAAATCCGCTGTCATTTACGGCGGCACCGACATCACGAAGGAAGTCACCGACTCCCTCTCGAAGTCCCTCTCTTCCGCTGCTTCTTCCGCAGCATCCGCAGCTTCCTCTGAAAGCAAAAAATAAGGACGTCTTATGAAATATAGAAACTGTGTATACACCATGGCGGCTGCCCTCCTCGTGGCAGGCTCCCTGGCGGTAAGTGGATGCAGCGATAAAAAAACCGAGGAGCCGGCGCCACCTGCCGTTTCCTACGGCGTGGTCGATTTGGAGACCCTTGTGAAAGCCCATCCGAAATACAGTACATATTTCCGCCTCGAGACTGAGTACAACCATCTCCTTGGTCAGTATCAGAATGAACGAAACAAGCTCATTCACATCGCATCGCAGCAGCAGCACATCAAGGCCGCGCTCTCCGATCAGAGCCGGCGCATGGCTGCCGAGAATGAATGGAAGACGAAGGTCAAGGCGAAAGAAGACGAACTGAATGACGGCCTCGCAAAACTCTACAAGACCATCAGTGAAGCGCACAAGAAGGACAAGACCTTCACACCCGATGGCCTCACTGACGAAGAGCGCGCCGAGATGGCGAATCTTCAGATGAAGCTCACCGTCCTCGGCGTCACCGGCTCCGAAAAGGAAGACGTCAAGCAGCGCCTCCATGACCTGATGGACCTTCGCACCGAGCGGGCGAAGATGGATACCATCGGCTGGACAGAGGACGAAGTGAAAACGATGAAAGAGGCAAAAGAAAACGCATCGAAGGAGCTCGCTGATTTCTCAGAGAAGACCGCGAAAGACATCAAGCAGAGCCTCACTGAGGAAACGAGCGTCGATGTGCCTCTTCCGGAAGACCCCATCGATCCATCGTGGAACGAAGACTGGCAAAAGAAGATCGATGCCAAGCAGAAAGAGATGGCCGCTGTCAAGAAAGAAATTATGGAAGACATCCGAAAAGTTGCCGCCCGCGAGGCCTCTGACAAGCACCTTTCCATGATCTTCTCGAAATACAAAGCCAATATCCACGCCGAAGACGTGACGGGGGATATGGTGAATCGTATAGTCAATATCACCAAGTAGGAGGAAATCGAATGGCTATGTGGAAAAAACTGGCCTGTGTAGGACTCATTGGCGCAGCACTCGCCTTTGCCGGCTGCGGTAGTGAACATAAAGTGGCAGTCATTGACTACCAGAAGCTGGAAGCTTCTTCTCCGAAGATCCAGTCTATCGAGAAAGAAATCAACGATAAAGATAAAGAAATCAGAGACCGCCTGAATCAGGACTCCCAGAGCGGACTCTCCGATGAAGACATGCAGAAGAAAGTCCAGTCCGCTCAGCAGGAGCGCATGATTTTCATCCAGAGCAAGCAGAAGCAGATCCAGTCCATGGTCGAGTCTCAGGCAGCCCAGATCGCGAAAGAAAAAGGCATCGGCATCGTCATGCATAAGAGAGCTGTACCCAGCGGTGCCGTCGACATCACCGATGAAGTGATGGCTAAGATCGATGGCACATCGAAAGCGGCATCCAGCGCTGCCTCGTCCGCATCCAAGTGAGGTCCATCATGAAAAAAACAGCAGGTGAAATCGCTGCCCTGATCGGCGGCACTCTCTATGGGGACAAAGACGTCATCATCGATGATGTTGCCAGTGCTGAAAGCGCAGGCCCCTCGCATGTGACCTTTGCCCGCGGCGTCTATGCCGAGCACATCGAAGAAATGCAGGCCGGTGTCATCCTTGTCGATGAACTCCCCGCCCACTACACGAAGAATCTTATCGTCGTTCCCGATGCCCGCCGCTCCTTTGGCGAACTCATCGAAGTCTTCCGTCCGGAAAACAAATGGGAACCAGGCATCCATGAGACCGCCGTCATCAGTGAAAAAGCCCTGATCGGCAAAGACGTCACCATTATGGCGTATGCCGTCATCGAAGAAGGCGCTGAGATCGGAGACGGCTGTGTCATCTACCCGTACTGCTACATCGGAAAGTATGCGAAGCTCGGCAAAGACTGCGAACTGAATCCGGGTGCCGTCGTACATGAAAACAGCATCTTAGGCGACCGCGTCGTCCTTCGTGCGCATGCTGTCGTCGGCGGTCAGGGCTTCGGCTTTTCCACCGATGAACAGGGTCACCACCATCACATCCGCCAACTGGGCCGCGCTGTCATCAGAGATGACGTCGAGATCGGTGCCTGCTCCACCGTCGACAACGGTGCGATGAATAACACCATCGTCGGCAGCGGCACCAAGATCGATAACCTTTGTCACTTGGGACATAATGTCGAGGTCGGCCAAGACAATTTCCTCTGCGCGCAGGTCGGCATCGCCGGCAGCACCAAGGTCGGCGATCACGTCATCATGGCCGGACAGACCGGCGTGAATGGTCATATCACCATCTGTGACAATGCTGTCTTCGGAGGCAAGACAGGCATCATCGGCACCATCAAAACACCAGGCACCTACCTGGGCTATCCGGCGAGGACACACGCCCAGTGGGGGAGAGTCGAGGCTGCACTCTCGCACCTGCCGGAACTGATGAAAAAGATCCGCCGTCTGGAAAAACAGCTCGGAGAGAAAGAAGAAAAATAAAGTTCGCTTGAACGCATGTAAAAACCACTGAGTAAGTATCTCGGTGGTTTTTGCTTGATTAGCAATGCAGTGCATTGCTTTTTCCAAACCATGATCCCTTATCGGCGTCACTATGAATGAAAGCCATTGGAGCATACGTTCTATAGTTTTAATAGGGGAAAACGTGTAGCGACATACTTCAGGAGAGGTCATACTTTCTACTAAGTACACTTCGCACATATGATGTTTCTCACCACTCAGGATAACGAAATACTCCATGAAGTTATATGCGGATTGGGGTACTTATGAATCGTATGCCCCGTCCTTTTTTTAACCCGGTGAATCAGTTTAACCTGACGATCCACTTTCATAGTAAAGAGGAAGTGATCAGCCCCTGTCAAGGTAGACATGGCAAATATCTAAAAATTTATAGCCGTAAATTTCATGTTGGTGTTTTAGCATCAACATGGGATTTGCGGCATTTTGTTATGCCGTATATTTCGCTTTGCATTTCTGAAAACGTTTGTTCTTGGTAATCGGGAACTGTTCCGGGTTCTTCGCGTGCAGAGCTGCCATGCGAACTTCCATTGGCGTCCTTACTCCAAATCGTTCCTGAAAACGTTCGTAATTGTAAAAATGGAATGTATTGTTCGATGGCCGAACGCACCTCGTCTCCGCTACTGAACTTATTCCGGGAATACATCTCTGTCTTCACAATTCCCTAGACCCCTTCCACTGGGCAATGATCGATGCCATGCCCAACGCGGGACATGGATTGCTCCATACCCTGCTTCGAGAGCTTGAACTGGAATGCTTTACTGGTATACTGGAACCCCCTGTTACTGGGGAACAGCTTTATAGATTTCTATTAAGTCTAAAAAAATATATAGGTATTGACGAAATCGGGGGGGTGGTACTGTTTATACATAGTTTAAGGCTTCGCATAAACATGAAACCTTAATCACTATCATATGACCAACATTTTTTTGTTAGCCCTTCATGAAACAACAGAAGAAATCAAGGAATGCTGGGAAACCGAAGAAAGGTGGGGGTACCTTTTCGTTGTTTTTTCTAATTCTTAGGAAAGAGAGTCTGTGATCATCATATTACACTGTATTTAAAGGGAAAAGAGGATGTATCATGAATCGGATTTACAAAGTTGTTTGGAGCAAAGCGAAGAATTGCTATACTGTGGTTTCTGAGATTGCGAAAAGACATGGAAAAGGAAACCGTGCACGTACATGCGCTGCCGCTTTTTTAGCTGCATTTGCTCTTACTGGCGTTATGGGAATGAGCGAGGCACAAGCAGCGGTTATTAATGCCAATACGGTAACTATCGATGATTCAGGCAACGTTGCTGGTGCAAACTCCATCCAGACCAATGTACTGAACGCAAAATACAACCTGTCCGTAGGTACTGCAAATCCAAACGGCAGCATGCCGTTCTTCGTAAACAGCAACGGCGCATTCTATGCTGCCAACGGCAAATTGGTTGTAGATAAAGACGGCAAAGTAACCGCAACCGAAGGCGAAATCGGCAACGTAGTTCTGAAAAATGGCGTATTCACCGGTAATTCCAAACTGACTGATGGCGAGCTGTTCGTAGGCGATGCAAGCGGCAACTACAGCCAAATCACTACTAAAGGTGCTAAGCTGGGCAAAGTAATTGTTGCTGAAGACGGCAAGATTTCCGGCGTAGCAGCAGGTGCAATCACCGCTGACTCTACTGATGCGGTAAATGGCAGCCAGCTCCATGCAGTAGCAACCGAAGCGGGCAAGCATAGCAAGGTTGTCAATGGCAGCAACATCAATGTAGAAGAAGCAGAACTCAACGGGCAGAAGATTTATAAGGTTGGACTGAATGATGATGTTCTCCTTGGGAAACTTACTGGCAACAACGTCAGCATTAGCGGAACAAAGGGGACGATTGAGACAACTGGTTATATCGCGACCAAGGACCGCATTATTGCAGATAAGGGAGCTCAGCTTGCTGGTATCAACGTCAGTGGTAATATCATTTCCAATGGTGCGGCTAGGATCGCGCTGTATGGCGATTCCGGAGTAGCAGGAATGGTGAATGGTAAAGGCGCTTCCCTTTATATGCAGGATGGCAACACCGTCATCAATCAAAAAGTTGCTATTGATCAGACTGGCAAGATTTCCGGCGTAGCAGCAGGTGCAATCACCGCTGACTCTACTGATGCGGTAAATGGCAGCCAGTTGAAGCAGACCAATGACAATGTGGCTAAGAACACGGAAGCTATTGGCAAGTTGGATACCCGAGTCACGACTGTAGAGACTCTTGCTAACAAGAACGCGGAAGCTATTGGCAAGTTGGATACCCGAGTCACGGATGTAGAGAAACTTGCTAACAAGAACACGGAAGCTATTAACAAGAACACGGAAGCTATTGACAAGAACACGAAAGCTATTGGCAAGTTGGATAACCGAGTCACGAATGTAGAGAATCTTGCTAAGCAGCATACCACCGTTGAAGCAGGCAATAACATCACTGTGACGGAAAGCACCAATACAGATGGTGGCAAAAAATATACCGTAGGTATGGCAAAAGATATTACAGTGGATAGTGTAAAAGTCGGCGACAAGACCTATGTGAGCAAGGACGGCTTGAATGCCAATAATCAGACCATCACGAATGTAAAAGACGGAAAGATTGAGGAAGGCTCCAAGGATGCCGTGAATGGCGGACAGCTGTATGCGACAAATCAGCTGGTAAAGGAGAATGCTAGCAATATTTCGCTTCTTGGTAATTCGATCAATAAGCTGGACAATCGTGTGGACAAGGTCGGTGCAGGGGCAGCTGCTCTCGCCGCACTCCATCCGCTCGATTTCGACCCGGAGGATAAGTGGGACTTTGCAGCAGGATATGGCAACTACAGTGGTGCAAGTGCCGTGGCGCTCGGTGCATACTATCGCCCGAATGAAGACACGATGTTCTCTGTCGGTGGTAGCTTCGGTAATGGAGAAAATATGGTGAATGCAGGCGTAAGCCTGAAACTCGGTCAGAGCAACCATGCACCGGCTTCCAAAGCTGCTATGGAGAAAAAGATCAGTGCTCTTAGTCAGGAAGTAGAAGAGCTGAAGGCTGCAATCGCTGATCTCCGTGCAGCGCAGACGAAAGCAAAAGATGCAACAGAAAAAGACGCACAGAAGAAATAAGCTGGGTTTGACGACCGCATTTATTCTGGCGTAAATATGAAAGTTGGCAGAAAAGACGTAAAGACTTTTTCTGCCAACTTTTTTTATGATTATGTAAGGAAATGCTGATCCCATGGTAGAGGCGGGTTTAGAAGGAATTTTATACATGGCTTCGTCATCACCTTCCTTACATGGTTCGCTATTCGTGTTAGATGATTCCCTGCCTTGTATAAAGATTCAAGAGTAGAATCTGATAATGACTCAATCAGTGTCTTCTTAGTATGGCTGAATTTGAAATTTTCAGAAATTTTCAAATTATATACGAAAGTATGGTACAATAATAGAGTATGTAAAAAAGAGGGATGAGGAAGCGGTATTCATATATTGCTCATCGGGGAAGGCTCTCATTCGATTCCCAGTCTCTCTCGTCCCCAGTCACTAGTCACTAAGTCACTACAACCCCCAAGGAGGTCTATAATGGCAAAAGATTATTCATTCGACGTGGTATGCCGCACGGATCTGCAGGAAGCGGCAAATGCTGTGAATCAGGCGTCCAAGGAGATCGGCACGCGCTATGATTTCAAGGGCAGCAAGAGTTCGGTCACGCTTGACGAGGACAAGATCACGCTGATCGGCGATGATGATTTCAAGCTGAAGCTGGTGAAGGATATCATTCATGGGAAGCTTGTAAAGCGCGGGATCTCCCTCAAGAATCTGAAGGAAGAGAAGAAGGAAGCGGCAGCTGGCGGGACGGTCCGTCAGGTACTCTCGCTGCAGAATGGGATTTCTTCGGATATGGCGAAGGATATCGTGAAGCGTGTGAAGGCTTCGAAGATCAAGGTCGCTGCCAAGATCAATGGGGATGAGGTGCGTGTATCGAGCAAGGATAAGGATTGCCTGCAGGAGTGCATCCAGTTCCTGAAGCAGCAGGACATTCCGGCGGATCTGCAGTTTGTGAATTACAGATAAGAAGGCTCTGCGGGGGCAAGGGCTTCGCAGGTGTGACGAGGCTGCACTTTCTGAATGGTGCGGTGCAGCATTTTCGTTACATCGAGAACCGAATGAACCCGTTGAACCTTTATGTATGGGAGGAGTTATGAACGCAGAGGAAATGATGGCGAAGACGCTCCGGGAAGGGCATACCACCGGCGCAACGGCGACGGGGGCGATGAAGGCAGCGATCCTGGCTATGCGAGGAGAATTTCCAAAGCAGGTGACGGTCCTTTCGCCGCAGCGCACGGAGCTCACGATCCCGGTGGAGTCGGCCGAGGCACATGGGCGGACGGGCATCGCGACTTGCCTTAAGGATGCGGGCGATGACCTGGACTGCACACATGGGACGCCGATCGTCGTGACCGTAGAACTGGTGGATACGCCGGGTCTTACGCTCCGTGCGGGGAAGGGCGTCGGTACGGTGACGAAGCCGGGGCTGCAGGTGAAGGTGGGACGACCCGCCATCAATCCGGGTCCGCAGATCATGCTGCGTTATGTGTATGAGGAGCTCATCGGTAAGGATCATGGCTGTATCGTGACGGTTTCTATCCCGAAAGGGGAGGAGCTGGCAAAGCAGACGCTGAATCCTTCGCTGGGTATCGTCGGCGGGATCTCGGTCCTGGGAACGACGGGGATCGTGAAGCCGATGAGTGAGGAGGCGTACAAGAAATCGCTGGCGCCGCAGGTGCCGGTGGTCTATGCGAGCGGGATCCGCACGGCGGTCCTTTGTCCCGGCCGTATCGGTGAGACGGCGGCGAAGATCATGGGTATTCCAGCGGATGCGATCATCGAGACGAGCAATTACATCGGCTTCATGATGGAGCAGTGCATCGCAGGCGGTTTCCAAAAGATGCTGCTCATCGGCCATATGGGAAAGCTGGTCAAGGTGGCGTCAGGCAGCTTCCATACGTACAATCGCAATAGTGACGGTCGTATGGAGACGATGGCGGCATATGCGGCCATGAATGGGGCATCGACAGATACGGTGCGTGAGATCATGTGCTGTACGACGACGGATGGCGCGGCAGCGGTCGTGCATCGTGAAGGGCTGGATATGATTTACCAGCAGATGGCGGAGAGGGCGCAGGTGCGCTCGGAACGCTATATTTTCGGTAAGGCCAGGGTCGGCGTGATTTTTGCGGCGATGGATGGCACGGTGCAGGCAGTCAGCAGCCATGCGAAGGAGATTCTGGAGGAGGAACAATGGAGCATACATTGATCGTAGCGGGGATCGGGCCGGGAGATCCGGACTATATCCTGCCGAAGGCGCAGAAAGCCATCGAGGGGGCTCGCTACCTCGTGGGCGGCCGCCGCGCGCTTTCTGACTATGCGAAGCCTTCTCAGGAAACATATCCGGTGACAGGCAAGCTCTCTTTGCTGGCGGACTGGCTGGAGGAGGCGCTTAAGAAGGATGATGTCGTCGTCATGGTGAGCGGGGATCCGGGCTATTACAGTTTGCTTCCGTGGCTCAAGAAGCGGTTTCCGGAGCATCCGATCGAAGTTATCCCGGGGATTTCTTCTGTGCAGGCTTGCTTCGCTCTTGTCAAAGAACCCTGGCAGGGAGCGCTGTGGCTGTCTTTCCATGGCCGTGTGCCGGAAGAGAAGGATACGGCTTATATGCCCGGACGCAAGCTGGCCTTTCTGACGGATCATGAGCATGATCCGGCCTATATCGCGAGATACCTGATGGACAAGGGCTGGCCGAAGGAGACGCGCGCTGCCGCGGCCGAGCATATTTCATATGAGAATCAGCATCTTTCGGATTCGACGCTTGAGGAATTGTCGCATCTGGAAGGCTATGGTGAATCAGTCATGGTGGTGATGGGATAAATGCAGTTTGGCATCAAAGATGAGGAGTTTATTCGGGGAAAGGTACCGATGACGAAGGCTGAGATCCGTGCGATGGTCATGGTGAAGGCCGCCATTCAGCCTGGCGATATAGTGGCTGACATCGGTGCAGGGACAGGCTCTCTATCCATCGAGGCAGCGCTCTGCTGCCCCAAGGGGGCTGTGTATTCGATAGAAAGAAATCCGGAGGGGATCGAGCTGATCCGGAAAAATGCGGAAAAGTTCGGCTGCCGGAATATCCATACCATAGCCGGCACAGCGCCGGAGGCGATGGAAGGGCTGCCGAAGATGGATGTGATCATCATCGGCGGGTCTTCCGGAAATATGCATGAGATCCTGGATCGATGTGAAGCGCTGCTCGCTCCGGGCGGACGCATCATCCTTACCGCTGTCACCGTGGAAACGACGGGGGAAGTGGTGAAGGAATTCGCGGATCGTCCTTTCGAGCTGGAAGGCTTCGAAATGCAGATCAATCGACTGAGAAAACTGGGACGGTATCATCTTTATGATCCGATGAGCCCCATTTTCATATTTACAGCAATCAAACATTGAGGAGGAAGTTATTATGGGAAAATTGTATTTCATTGGCGCAGGCCCCGGAGATCCTGAGCTCATCACGGTGAAGGGACAGCGTCTCATCGCAGAGGCGGATGTCATCATCTACGCCGGCTCTCTTGTGAATCCGGAGATCCTGAAGTACGGCAGAAAAGATGCAGAGATCTACAACAGTGCGACCATGAATCTGGATGAAGTGCTGAAGGTGGAGATCGATGCGCTCAAAGCGGGCAAAATGGTGGCTCGTGTGCACACCGGCGATCCAGCCATTTACGGCGCGATCCAGGAACAGATGGACGGTCTGCGCGCAGCAGGGATCAAAGAAGATCAGTTTTGTGTCGTCCCGGGCGTCAGCTCCTTCCTTGCGACAGCAGCTGCATTGAAACAGGAATATACCCTGCCGAGCATTTCTCAGACCGTCATCATCACCCGTATGGAAGGTCGCACACCGGTCCCGCCGAAGGAAAAGCTGGCGCTTCTTGCCGCACATCAGGCGACCATGTGCATTTTCCTCTCTGTCCAGGCGATCGATCAGGTCATGGCGACACTGAAAGAGGGCGGCTATCCGGGCGATACCCCGGTCGCTATCGTAGCCAGAGCGACCTGGCCTGACCAGCGTATTTTCCGCGGCACCATTGATACCATCGCAGACATTCTCCATCAGGCAGGCGTCGTCCGTCAGGCCATGATCGTCGTCGGCAAGGTCCTTGATACCGATTATGAACTTTCCAAGCTTTATGACAGCAAGTTCACCACCATGTTCCGCAAAGGAACGGATGGAGAGTAAGGAAAGCGGGGGGAATAGGGGCGATTTCCGTGTATTCGGATGAGGCTTTGCGAAAATCAGCGTTTCCCTAGAGATTAGGGATTAGAGTCTTCTGGCGACTAGGGATTAGTGGCTAGGGATTAGGAGGCTCAAGTGACTGGTGACTAGTGACTGGAATGCCAGCTCATGGCACCACCATTTCGCATTTCTCATTTCTAATT
>DLZS01000009.1:0-3385 GCA_003447275.1 Dialister sp. | reverse complement strand
TCGAAGCTTTCAAACGTAATCAAGGGGCGAGCCGCCTCAGGGGCTAACCCTGAACCCTGAACCCTGAACTTTGAACTTTGAACCTTGAACCCTTATCCCCTGGAGAGTATCACATGAAGTACGCTATTGTTTCTGTATCCAAAGAAGGAGCCCAGCTGGGGGTGCGCGTGAAGGCGGGCATTTCCGGTGAGGGGACTCTGTATGAAAGAAAAGACGGTGCGAGCGGCAAAGAAGCCGTGTATTTCACCCGCACGCTCGCGCTCACGGCGGATATCTTCTCCTGCTATGATGGGATCCTTTTCATCATGGCCTCCGGCATTGCGGTCCGTGCCATCGCAGCGCATGTAGTGAGCAAGGCGTCCGACCCTGCAGTACTCGTCATGGATGAGTGCGGGAAACATTGTGTTTCCCTTCTTTCCGGACACCTGGGCGGGGCGAATGCCTGGGCAAGAGAAGTCTCGGCGGCAGTGGGAGCCGATCCCGTCATCACGACGGCGACCGATGTCCATGACCGCCGCGCGCCGGATGATATCGCCCGCGAGCTGATGATGCGTGTCGAGCCGCTTGCGGCCTTGAAGCCTGTGAATACCGTCATCGCAGCTGGTCGCACATTCCGATGGTTTCTGGATGAGACAGTCGATGGGAGCGCATCCATAGCGACGCGACTCAAAGAGAAAGGGATCCGCACGGAGCCCTTAGACCGACTGGATGCCAATGCGTTTGACGCATGCGCTGTCATTACCGAAAAAACGATCACTGTGAAGAAGCCTTTCGTCTGCCTTCGTCCGAAGAATCTTTTCGTCGGCATCGGATGCAAGCGCGGCACCTCCGAAGAGCTGGTGCAGAGCGCATTCACCGCAGCACTTGCTCGGGCAGGGGCTTACCCGTATCAGGTAGCATCGCTTGCGAGCGTCGATGCGAAAGCGGATGAAAAGGGCTTGCTTGATTTTGCCAATTCCATGCATCTTCCGATCCATTTTTACAAGGCAGAGGAGCTTAAAAAGATCGCGGAAGAGTATCATTTAGAAAGTTCAAAATTTGTAGAGAAAACGATAGGAGTGGGAAACGTATGTCAATCAGCAGCGTTAATGGAATCAATGAAGGGAAAAACGCTTCTGCCGAAAACGAAGTTTGTCAGTGCCACGGTGGCGATCGCCCTGGGACTATCCGGGTCATCGGCATTGGACCGGGCCATGAAGAAGAAATGACGCCGAAGGCCATCAAGGCCATGGAAGCTTCCGATATCATCGTGGGATATAACACCTACATTGCTCTCGTGAAAGATCTCATCAAGGACAAAGAGGTCGTCGGAAATGGCATGCGCCAGGAAGTCGATCGCTGCCAGAAGGCTGTCGATCTGGCGGCAGAAGGCCATCAGGTGGCCGTGATCTCCTCCGGAGACCCGGGCGTCTATGGCATGGCCGGTCTTGTGCTCGAGCTCATCCAGAAGCTTCCGAAGGAAGCGCGTCCGGAGTGTGAGGTCATCCCGGGACTCACGGCAGCAAATACCTCTGCTGCGGCGCTCGGCGCTCCGCTCATGCATGACTATGCCGTCATCAGTCTTTCTGATCTGATGACCCCGTGGGAACAGATCAAAAACAGAGCGAAGCTCGCCGCGGAAGGGGACTTCGTCATCGCCATCTACAATCCAAAGAGCCGCGGCCGCGCGACCTACCTCGATGAGATCCGCGACATCGTGCTCCAGTATAGAAAGCCGGAAACACCGGTAGGCATCGTCAGAAAAGCAGGACGTCCGGGCATGAACTGGACGATCTCCACACTGGAGAAACTGCCGGAAGAACATGTAGACATGCAGTCCACCGTCATCATCGGCAAGAGCACCACCTTCGTCGCTGACGGAAAAATGATCACACCAAGAGGATACAAAGCATGATCTGGATCATTTCCGGAACACAGGACGGCCGAGAAATCGGCGCTGCACTCGCAGACCGAGAACAGTCCAAGCCGGAAGGGGAGCGCCGTGAGATCCTTATGACCGTTGTCAGCCAGTACGGTAAAGTGCTCGCCGCACATAAAGGGCTCGACATCGAAGTAGGGCGTTTCCGGGAAGAAGACATGCTCCGTGTCATCAGGGAAAAGGGGATCTCGCTCATCCTTGATGCGAGCCATCCCTATGCAGCGATCGTTTCTGAGACGGCCCGCGCGGCCTGTACCAAGGCAGGGATCGACTACGTACGCTACGAGCGCGCGGAGATCCCACTTCCTGACTATGACAAGCTCTATCACGCCAAAGATGAATTCGAAGCGGCGGACCTGGCCGGTCAGCTTGGAAAGAGTATCCTTTTGACGACCGGATCCAAGACGCTTGCCACCTTCGTAAAGGCGAAAGCGCTGGAAGGCAAGGAGATCTGGGCGCGCGTGCTGCCGACATCGAATGTGATCAAAATGTGTGAAGACCTCGGCATGAGAGCCAAGTACATTCTCGCCCTGCAGGGCCCCTTCTCCTATGAAATGAATCTTGCCATGATTCATGACTATCACGCCGATGTGATGGTCACCAAGAACAGCGGCCTCATCGGCGGCAGCGATACAAAGCTCAAAGCCGCGATGGACGCCGGGATTTCCGTCATCGTTATCGACAAACCGAAAGCAAAACTGGACGGCGCTGTGGTCTTCTCGACCGTAGAAGGCGTCCTCAACTATATGGAGGAACACTATGGATTTCATCAAGAGCCCTAAGGCCATCGAAGATAAAAGTATGGATCTCATCAATCCATTCATTATGGACATCGACCTCACACCAGAAGAAGTGACGGTCTATTCTCGTATGATTCACGCCTCCGGCGACGTAGACTATGGGCATCTCATCCAGACCAGCCAAGGCGCTGTCGCTGCCGGTATCGAAGCGCTCGCCAAGGGCTGCAACATCTATACCGATGTGAATATGGTCAAAGCAGGGATCAATAAGAATGCCCTGCATGCGCTCGGCAGTGAGGTATTCTGCCGCGTATCCGATCCGGAAATCGCAGCCATTGCCAAAGAGAAAGGCATCGCCCGCTCCATGGCAGCGATGAACTCCTTTGGCACCGATCTCAATGGCTCTATCATCGCCGTCGGAAATGCTCCGACCGCTCTCTACGAAGCCATCCGCATGGTCGAAGAAGACGGCATCAAACCGGCACTTATTATCGGCATCCCTGTCGGCTTCGTCGGTGCCGCTGACTCGAAAGAGCAGCTTGTCCGCCGTGCGCCCTGCCCCTTCATCACTGTCCGTGGCACCAAGGGCGGCAGCTCCATCGTCGCCTCCTGCGTCAATGCACTGATGTACAATCTGGTAAAGCGCAACAACAATATGCTTTTTGTCGAAGGTAAGAAATAGAACTTGTCAAAAGCACGAAAAAAGGGGCTGTGAAGAAATGAGGAT
>DLZS01000109.1:0-7903 GCA_003447275.1 Dialister sp. | reverse complement strand
AATGCGAAATGCGAAATGGTGGTGCGGCGCATCAAAATATGGAAGCGCCGCGGAGTGTAAATAATGGCGATGCCCGAACGTGGTATTTAGTCACCAGTCACCAGTCACTAGTCACTCCTAACCCCTAACCCCTAATCCCTAATCCCTAATTACTAATCATAAAAAACTATTGACATTCATCAATAACATAGTATAATAAGTTTCACAACGAAAGAACGAATAGCTAGGAACGGGAAAAGCATTCCGTAGCACTTTCAGAGAGTCGGCGATCGGTGCGAGCCGGCAGGGAAGGGATGCACGCTCACCCGGGAGTTTCAGAGATGAAAAAAGTAGTTTCTGACGCCGCCTGCGTTACAGGCACCTGAAAAGCGATGATCGGGACAAAGCATTCCGTGGTCCATGGCATAGAGAGCCGGCGTATGGTGCAAGCCGGAACATTCCACTGATTGATATCACCTGTGAGCTCCTTCTTCGAACGTAGTAAATGAAGGCGTCTATCCACGTTACGGATGTGAGCTTGAGTATAATGTAGGGTGGTACCGCGCATGTCGCCCCTATTTCCGGAATGGAAATAGGGGCGTTTTTATATGGTGGCATCTCATTAGAAAGCGCTCTTTTGAGTGATAAAACCAGGGTGGTACCGCGGATATTTTTCGCCCCTGCTGCAATGACGCCAGATTGCAGCAGGGGCGTTTTTATTGCTATTCGTTCTGGGATGGGATTTTTAAGTGACTAGTGGCTAGTGACTGGGGATTCGGGATTAGTAGCTTAGGGATTAGGATCCTTGAGTGACTGGTGACTTGAATACCACTTTTGGGCATCGCCCTATTTATACTCTGCGGCGCTTCTGATTTTTATGCGACGCACCACCATTCCTCACTCCTAACTCCTCACTTCTAACTAGAGAGTAAAGCTTTCATCCACAATCAAGGGGCTAACCCTGAACCTTGCACCTTATACCCCATCCCCACTTTGAGGGCTTGCCCTCGTATTTTGAAAGGAGAAAAGATCGTGTTTTTACAACAGCTTGTCAACGGTTTAACGCTGGGAAGCGCCTATGCGGTCATCGCCATCGGCTACACGCTGGTTTTCGGTGTATTGAACATCGTCAACATGGCGCATGGCGGGATCTTCATGGTCGGCGCTTACATCGGGCTGCTCCTCGTCACAGAGGCAGGCTTTGGGATTTTCCCAGCTTTGATTGGAGCCATGGTCGGCGGTGCCGTCCTGGGCTATGCATTGGAGATCTTCGCGCTGCGCCCGCTGCGTCGCCGCAAGGTGACGCACCTCGCTCCGCTGATTTCCACCATCGGTGTCTCGACCTTCCTTGAAAGTGTCGCACTGATGGTATGGGGACCGCAGACCCGTTCCTTCCCGACATCCTTCGGGAACGAACTGATGGACTTTGGTGCTTTCAAGATCTCCGGGATCCAGATCATTTCACTGGGGACCGCTGTTGTCCTGATGGTGCTCCTCACCATCCTCCTCAATAAGACGAAGATCGGCAAGGCTGTCCGTGCGACTTCGGAAAGCGCGGAAACAGCGAGCCTGCTCGGGATCAATACCGGACGAATCATCACCTTCACTGTCATGATGGCATCGGCACTGGGTGCGGCAGCCGGCGTCCTCATCGGTCTTTCCTTCAATGCGATCGAACCGACCATGGGTACCGCGATGGGCCTCAAGGGGCTTGCAGTCCTCATCATGGGCGGCCTTGGCAATGTCGAAGGCGCCATGGCCGGCGGCTTCATCCTCGGCATCGCAGAAGTATTCTCCGTCGCTTACGGCAGCTCTTCGTATCGTGACGCTGTCGCATTCGGCATCATCATCCTGATTCTCTTTATTCGTCCGGAAGGCTTATTCTCCAAGGCCGGGAAAGGAGGCAGACCGTAATGGAAGAATTACTGAACGGTTATTTCCTGCAGGTCCTGACCTTTGTATGCATCAATATCATTCTGGCCATGACCATTTACATGACGCTTTGCACCGGCATCCTGTCGCTGGGCAATGCAGGGCTCATGAGCTTCGGCGCTTACACCTCTGCGATCCTGACCGCAGAATATAATTTTCCGATGCCGCTAGGCATCCTTCTGGGCGGCTGCACCGCGACGATCGTCGCGCTCATCATCGGCCTGCCGACCATCCGTCTGCGCGGGCTCTACCTCGCCATCGCGACGCTGGGCTTCGGCGAAGTCGTCCGCGTCATCGCGCTGAATCTGGACATTACCCACGGCGCGCTTGGCTACTCCGGCATCCCGTCTATGGCAAGCGTCCTTGCCGACTATGCGAGTGACATCGGCCTCATCGATGCGCTGGAGATCGACTCTCAGACCGCAGGACAGCTCCTCATGTGCATCGTCCTTCTGATCCTCGTCGTACTCATCGTCACCTTCTGGTACCGCCTCGAACATTCCCGCTATGGCCGCGCCATGGCAGCGGTCAAGGCTGACGAATATGCAGCATCCCTGACCGGCATCAATGTAGTCCGCTACAAAATGATGACCTTCCTCTTCTCTGCGTTCTTCGCAGGCGTCGCTGGCGCGCTCTATGCCCATGCGACATTCTTCATCAGCCCGACCGATTTCTCCTGGCACAAGGTCGTAGACATCCTGCTCTACACCGTCTTCGGCGGCAGTAATGTCATGTGGGGCTCTGTCCTCGGCGCTTCCATCCTGACTATCGTACCGGAGTCGCTCCGCTCCATGGCGGAATACCGCGACATCATCTATGGTGTCATGCTGGTCGCACTCATGGCCTTCCGTCCGGACGGCATCCTCTCCTATGATGCGGTGAAATGGATCTCCAAGAAATTCAGCAAGAAAGCTGTAGAAGGAGGGAAAAACTGATGCTGCTCGAAATGAAAAATGTAGTGAAACAGTTCGGCGGCCTCACCGCTGTTTCCAATATGTCCTTCCATGTAGACAAAGGGGAGATCTTCGGCGTCATCGGACCGAACGGCGCCGGCAAGACCACCATTTTCAACCTGATCACCGGCGTATATCAGGTGACGGAAGGGGACGTCGTCCTGAACGGCACCTCCATCGAAGGAAAAAAGCCGTATGAGATCATCAATCTCGGCGTCGCACGTACCTTCCAGAATATTCGCCTCTTCACGGGCATGACCGTTCTGGAAAACATTCTCGTCGGTCATCATGACCGTCTGAAATCCAGCTTCCTCGCGAGCATCCTGCACACCGCTTCCCAGAAAAAGGAAGAAGCAGAAGCCAGAGAGGATGCGATGGAGCTTCTGAAATTCGTCGGCCTTGAAGACGATGCAGACCGCCTCGCGACCGAGCTCCCTTACGGCAAGCAGAGAAAGCTGGAAATCGCCCGTGCTATGGCGACGAAGCCGCAGCTCATCCTTCTCGATGAACCGGCTGCCGGCATGAATGACTCGGAAACCGCTGCGCTCACAGAGCTCATCCGCGGCATCCGCGAAAAGTACGGCATCACCATCGTTCTCATCGAACACGACATGCAGCTCGTCATGAGCCTTTGCGACCGTGTCATGGTTGTCAATTTCGGTAAAAAACTCGCAGAAGGCGTGCCGGAAGAAGTACAGAACAATCCGCAGGTCATCGAAGCATACCTGGGTAAGGAGGAAGACTGATGCTGCTTGAACTTAAAAATATCGAAGCTGCGTATGGCAATATCAAAGCCCTGAAGGGCATCAACCTCGCTGTCCCGGAAGGCAAGATCGTCACCCTGATCGGGGCGAACGGCGCCGGCAAGTCCACCACCATGAAGACCATCATGGGCGTCATGAAGCCCATCGCCGGCGACGTCCTCTTCAAGGGCGAATCCATCGCAGGGAAGAAGACCTATGATATCGTCAACAGCGGCGTCGTCCTCGTCCCGGAGGGGCGTCAGATCCTTCAGGGCATGACCGTCCGCGAAAATATCGAGCTCGGTGCTTATCACAGAAATGATAAAAAGGAGATCGCAGAAGATATGGCCAAGGTCTTTGAGCGCTTCCCGCGCCTCTTTGAAAGACAGAGCCAGTTCGCCGGTACCCTTTCCGGCGGCGAACAGCAGATGCTTGCGATCGGCCGCGCCATGATGGCACGTCCGCAGGTCATGCTGCTCGATGAACCATCCATGGGCCTTGCTCCGCTCGTGGTACAGCAGATCTTTGATGTTGTCAAGGATATCAACAAAATGGGGACTACTGTTCTTCTGGTAGAACAGAATGCGCGCAAAGCTCTCCAGATCGCCGACTATGCCTATGTTATGGAAACCGGCAAGATCGTCATGGAAGGCCCCGCGCAGGAAGTGGCTGCAAACCCGGATGTCATGGCGGCCTATTTGGGCGGTAAGAAGAAACAGTGACCAATATCAGCCTTACGGCTGGAAACACGATCTCGGAAAAGAGTCAGCGAAAGCTGGCTCTTTTCCTTTTTTGGTGACTGGTGACTGGTGACTTTAGGCTCTCTCGTATCGTCATTTCGAGCGAAGTCAAGAAATCTTTGTCATTTGCGGTCAGGCGGTCGATGTTTGGAACTCCCAAACGGGAAACCTGTTACCCACTCACTTTCGGGCATCGCCCTATTTATACTCGCGGCGCTTTATAATTTTTATGCGCCGCACCACCACTCCTCACTCCTCACTCCTCACTCCTAACTAGAGAGCACGAGGCTTTCAAACGTAATCAAGGGGCGCCCCGCCCCACGGGCTAACCCTGAACCCTGCCCCCTACACTCCATCTTCCCTCTCTATGCTACAATAGAACTATTACAAGAACTATCTCACAGAAAGAAGGATTCCCTATGAAAAAACATATCATCGTCATCACCACCGGCGGCACCATCGCTATGAAAACGGATCCCGTGACCGGCGGGCTCGTACCTGCCGTCTCCGGCGAGGACCTGGCAGCAGCCGTACCGGGGCTCTCCTCCTGGGCAGATGTGGACGTTGTCGAATTTTCCAATGTCCCGAGCGGATGGATGGATACAGAGAAGATGCTGTCTCTTGCCCGCACCATCGACGGGCTTGCAGACAAAGCAGATGGCTTCGTCGTGACGCACGGCACGGACAGTCTGGAAGAGACCGCCTTCTTCCTCGACATGACGCTTCACACCGAGAAGCCGGTCTGCGTGACAGGGGCGATGCGCGGCGCCTCGGATCTCTCTGCGGACGGCCCCGAGAATATCCTCTCCGCAGTCCGCGTCGCGGCGAGCGATCGCTCTCGCGGCATGGGCGTCCTCGTCTGCTTGCAGGACCGCATCTATGCGGCTTTCGACGTGACGAAATTCCACACGACGAATCCCGACACCTTCCGTGACCTCCACTACGGCCCTCTTGGCACGGTCTACAGCCATGAGATCATCTATGGCCGCCGTCCGATCGGACACCCACGCCTTCATCCGTCCTCCCTGTCAGCCAAGGTCTGGATGGTGACCTGCTGGTCCGGAATGGATGGCGATATCCTCCGCGCGGCCGGTGAGGCGCAGCTGGATGGCCTGATCGTCGATGCCCTTGGCTGCGGGAATGTCCCGCCCAAGTGCAAGGCGGAGATGATGAAGCTCGGCGAAGCCGGCCTTCCGTTGGTGCTGACGACCCGCGTCCCCTCAGGCAGCGTCATGGAGGAATACAGCTACGATGGCAGCGCTCTCTCCATGAAAAAGAGCGGACTCATCCTGGGAGGCCGCCTTTCCGCATGGAAAGCGCGCCTGCTTCTTGCCATCGCACTCGGTGTGACCGGAGACCGGGAAGAGATCAGGGAGATCTTTGAGAAGTTTGCGCATTGATGCGTGGCTGACGGCTAGTGGCTGGCGGCTAGTGACTTGTGACTAGTAGCTAGTGACTTGTGACTAGGGATTAGGGGGAATACATGTTAAAATCAGTGCCCCTAGATTTTGCCAGTTTCTGGGGGGATTTGCCGCAAGAGGTTTCAGGTTGCGATACGTGCTTACCCTGATTCAAGATACGCGGCGCTTCTATTTTTTATGCGCCGCGCTTCCCCCCTTGCTCCTTTTGAATCTTCGGAATCTGTTACCAAAATGTTTCGCAAAAAGTTTTCAAAAAATGCTTGACAGATACGCCTTCGATTGGTATACTACATAAGTCAGTCAACCACTGATACAAATCAATAAGGCGCTGACCGATAGGTCAGGGAACAAACGTGGAGAGGTGTCCGAGCGGTTGAAGGTGCATGATTGGAAATCATGTTGACGGCGAATACCGTCACGGGGGTTCGAATCCCCCTCTCTCCGCCACAAAGTAAGAGCTCGTCGAATATGACGGGCTCTTTTACTATGCATTTTTTGTACGAAAGAACCATTTCCGCATCATGAGAAATACGGCATAGACATGCCGCTTCGCATTGCTCTTGGGAGTGATGACGGCTGGCTTCTTTTCCTCACTTGGCTTCGTTACAATTACCTAATGACGCACGCCTTAAAAAGGTATATAATGATTTTATGCTATCATGCATGAAATTACGGAAAACTGATCACATCGGAGGATCAGAGGGCATCCGGCTTTTTATCCATGGCATCATCATGACTTTGCGTCGACAGCTGGCTGTCTCTGGCAGCGGACGCCCTGCTATGCATAAAAATTCACGAATGCAGTCTGATGACGATCGAATCAGTGCTTCCCTACAGAAAGCCAAAGGAAGGTGCCAGTATGAAAATTTCTCAGCGCGCATTAAGTTTGACCACATCCCCGATCCGCAGATTGGGCCCCTATGCTCTCGAAGCAGAGAAGGCAGGGAAGAAAGTCTATCATCTGAATATCGGACAGCCTGATATCGAAACGCCGGCGCAGTTTATGGATGCCATCCGCAGCTTTGACAAAAAAGTGGTCGCTTATGGTCCTTCGCAGGGGGATCCGAAGCTGATTGCTCAGGTACAGAAGTACTATGAAGCATGGGGAATGCACTACGAAGCGAAGAACATCTACATCACCAATGGCGGCAGTGAAGCCCTGGAGCTTGCAGCTCTCGCTCTCTGCGATCCGGGGGATGAGATCCTGGTCTTTGAACCGTTCTATGCGAACTACAATTCGTTTGCCAAGATCTCCGGCGCACACGTAAAAGCGGTACCGACTCATGCAGAAAATGGCTACCGTCTGCCGGATGCAGCGACTGTCGAGCAGTATGTATCTGCCAAGACCCGTGCCATCCTTCTGACGAACCCGGGCAACCCGACCGGTGTCGTCTACACGAAAGAAGAAATGGATATGGTGGCAGGCATCGTGAAGAAACACGGCCTTGCTCTCATTGCGGATGAAGTATACCGCGAATTCGTCTACGACGGTGCGTACACCAGCTTTGGCACCTACGAAGACCTCGCTGACAATGTCATCATCATCGACTCTGTATCGAAGCGTTACAGTGCCTGCGGAGCGCGTATCGGCTGCCTCATCTCCAAGAATGATGAATTCACCAGCCAGATCAATAAGTTTTGTCAGGCACGCCTCTGTGTACCGGAAGTGGAGCAGATCGGCGCAGCTGCTCTCTATGATACACCGAAGTCTTATCTCGAAGCGGTCAATGAAGAATATAAGAAACGCCGTGATACCATCGCTGCCGGTCTGGCAGCCATCCCGGGCGTCATTTCCTCTGACCCGAAGGGGGCTTTCTACGTCATGGTGAAGCTGCCTGTCGATGATGCGGAGAAATTTGCCATCTGGATGCTGAAGGATTTCTCTGACAATGGGGAAACCGTCATGATCGCTCCCGGCAATGGTTTCTATGCGACCGAAGGCAAGGGCATCGATGAAGCCCGCCTCGCCTATGTCCTGAACTGCAGCGACCTCAAGAGAGCCATCGAGCTCCTCGGCAAGGGCCTCTCTCAGTATCCGGGCAAAAAGAATTGATGGCTTAGGATAAGATGGAGCTGTGAAGAAATGAATCTTCATTTCTTCACAGCTCCTTTTTACTTTGCTTTCATTTGGTTCA